>NZ_JAMYKT010000008.1:0-267452 GCF_040317515.1 Mesorhizobium sp. M1428 | reverse complement strand
CCAAAATTCGCGCCTCTATATTTCTGCCCCCGCCGGCCTACCCCCCCCCCCCCCCCCCCCCCCCCCGGGCGGGGCGGGGGCCCGCCTCACCCCCCCCCCCCCGCCCCCGCCGCGGGGGGGGGCGCCCGGCGAGGTTGCTCCGACCCCACCCCGCGTCACAAAATGCCGCCGTGCGGCAATTTGCTCCGCGACCCTCCCCTCAAGGGGGAGGGTTAGGAGCTCACCCCTGCGACGGCGTGAACCGCGCCACCAGCGTGTGGTTCTCTGCCGCGTAGGTGAACCGGACGTGGGTGACCGGGTGCTCGGCGCTCCATGTCCGCCGCTCGATCACCAGGCACGGCGCGCCGGTCTCGATGTCGAGCGCCGCGGCGATAGACCTTTCGGCGGCAACGGCGCGGATGCGATGCTCGGCGGCACTCCACGGGACGCGCCCGATCAGCCACGGACCGGGCGCGGTGTCGAAAAACGCCTCTTCGGCGGCCTCCGGCACGGCAGACAGGTTGATCAGCCGCTGCTCGTGGGCGAACGGCCGGTTGCCGGCGAAATGCCGGCATTCCAGCACCAGCACCGGCCCGGCGACGTCGAGTTCCAGCAGGGCGCGGTCGTCGGCGCTGCTGCGCCTTCTGCTTCGCGCCATGCGCTCATAGCGGTAGGGCAGGCCAAGCGCCTCGACCTCAATCCGGATGTCGTGGATTTCGAGAACGGCCGCCTGCGACTGCGGCCGGCGGACAAAACTGCCGGAGCGACGCCGGCGCTCGATCAGCCCGGCCTTGGCCAGTTGTGACAGCGCCTTGTTCACCGTCATGCGCGAACAATTGTATTCGGCCGTCAGTTCATGCTCGAACGGAATGCGGTGGCCGGGCGCCCAGGCACCGGACAGGATCCGTTCGCTGATGTCCGACAGGATGCGCTGGTGCAGCGAAAGAACCTCGCCGCCATCCGCGCTTCCAGAATCCGCGCTTATTATCCCGATCATGCTCATGCCGAAAGCGCCGTCATGACCTTGCGGAACCGCTCGGCAATGGCATCGCGCTTCGCATGCATGCCGTCGCTGACCAGTTTCCTGCCATGCACCCAGACGCAATCGACCTTGGTGCCGTTGGCAAAAATCCAGGCGTCAAGGATTGCATCGCCCGTCTTGCCGGCCAGCGATGGATGCTTGCCGTCGAGCGAGACGAAATCGGCCGAGGCACCTGCGGCGATCTGCGAAGCGCCGGCGCCCAGCGCGGCACTGCCACCATCGAGCGCAGCATCGAACAACGCGCGACCGGTCGAGCCGCCGGCCACCGCCAGAACATTGCGGGCGCGGTGGGCGAGGCGTTGCGAATATTCGAGTTGCCGCAACTCGTCCGGCAGGCCGATCAGTACGTTTGAATCCGAGCCGATGCCAAAGCGGCCGCCATGCTGCATGAACAGCGGCGCGGCAAAGGTGCCGTCGCCGAGATTGGCCTCAGTGATCGGGCAGAGGCCGGCAACGGCGCCGCTTTTCGCCATCTGGATCGTCTCGGCTTCGGTCATGTGGGTAGCGTGGATCAGGCACCAGCGCTGGTCGACGTTGGCGTTGGCAAGCAGCCATTCGACCGGCCGCGCCCCGGACCAGGCAAGACAATCCTCGACCTCCTTCATCTGCTCGGCGATATGGATGTGGATCGGCCCCTCCGGCGCCATCGCCGTGATGATCTCCAGTTCCCCCGGCGTCACGGCGCGCAGGCTGTGCGGGGCGACGCCGACGACGCCTTGATTCAGCGCGCGAATGGATTCGCGGCTTTTCTCAACAAGTCGCGAGAACTGATTCACATAGTTGATGAACCGCCGCTGGCCTTCATTTGGCGCAGCGCCGCCGAAAGAGGAATGCGCGTAGAACACGGGCAGCAAAGTCAGCTCGATGCCTGTCTCGGCGGCTGCAGCAACGGTGCGCTCCGCCATCTCGGCAATATTGGCATAGGGCCGGCCGTCACGGTCGTGGTGTAAATAGTGAAACTCGCCGACGCGCGAGAACCCGGCCTCCAGCATCTCGACATAGAGCTGGGCCGCGACCGCCTCGACCTGGTCCGGCGTCATCGACAGCGCGAAACGGTACATCACCTCGCGCCAGCTCCAGAAACTGTCGGCGGAGGGCCCGCGCAATTCGGCAAGGCCGGCCATGCCGCGCTGGAAGGCGTGGCTGTGCAGGTTCGGCATGCCGGACAAAAGGATGGCATGGCGCTCGTCGCCAGGCAGGAGCGAGGTATTCGCCTCGACCGTGGCGATCCTGCCGTCGGAGATGACGATCCGCACATTACTGTGCCAGCCGTCGGGCAGAAGTGCCTGTTCCGCAAAGATTGCCGTCACGTTTTTCTCCAAATCCCGGCCTGCCATGCGATGATAGCGCTTGCAGTGCCTTTTGATATGTATATACATAATCATCACCGATTGAAACGGAAAAGATGATGGCTGCAGAGAGCAAAAGCCGGGCAGGGGAGGTTCGCCTCTGGCGCAATGCGCGCCTCGCGACCATGGCCGAAAGCAGCGCCGGGTTAGGCGTCGTCGAGCACGGTGCAATCGCCGTGCGCAACGGCCGGATCGTCTATGCCGGGCCGGAAGCCGACATGCCGGCAGCACTCCGCCCCAGAGCACTTGGTAAAGACGCCGAGGCGACCGACTGCGAAGGCCGCTGGATCACGCCCGGCCTGATCGACTGCCACACCCATCTGGTCCATGCCGGCAACCGTGCCAATGAATTCGAGATGCGGCTGGCCGGCGCCAGCTATGAGGAGGTTGCCAAGGCCGGCGGCGGCATCGTTTCCTCGGTCAAGGCATTGCGCGCGGCGAACGAGGACGAACTGGTCGCCCAGTCGTTGCCGCGCCTCGATGCGCTGATTGCCGAAGGCGTCACCACCGTCGAGATCAAATCCGGCTACGGCCTCGACCTCGAAAACGAGAAGAAGTCGCTGCGCGCCGCGCGACGGCTGGGCGATGAGCGGCCGGTGACGGTCAGGACCACTTTCCTAGGCGCTCATGCGCTGCCGCCCGAAGCAAAAGGTGACAAGGACGCCTTTATCGATCTTGTTGCAAAGCAGATTTTGCCGGCCGTCGCTGCCGAGGGCCTGGCCAATGCCGTCGATGGTTTTTGCGAAGGCATCGCCTTTTGGCCGGAGCAGATCGCCCGCGTGTTCGATGCGGCCAAGGCGGCCGGCCTGCCGGTCAAGCTTCATGCGGACCAGCTGTCCAATCTGCACGGCGCCGAACTTGCGGCGCGCTATGATGCGTTATCGGCCGACCATCTCGAATATACCGACGAGGCCGGTGCGGCGGCGATGGCGAAGGCCGGAACCGTGGCGACCATCTTGCCCGGCGCCTACTACTTCATCCGCGAGACCAAGAAGCCGCCGATCGCCCTGTTTCGCCAGCATGGCGTCAGGATGGCCGTTGCCACCGACAACAATCCCGGCACGTCGCCGCTGACCTCGCTGCTGCTGACCATGAACATGGCCGCGACGTTGTTCGGCCTGACCGTCGATGAATGCCTTGCCGGCGTCACCCGCGAGGCTGCCCGCGCGCTCGGGCTGCTTGGACAGACCGGCACGCTGGAGGCCGGAAAATCCGCCGATCTGGCGATCTGGAACGTCGAGCGCCCGGCCGAACTCGTCTACCGCATGGGCTTCAACCCGCTGCATGCCCGCATCTGGAGGGGACAATGACCGAACTCAAGCTAAGGCCAGGCAATGCCACGCTGGCCGATTGGCGCGCCATCTATCGCGGCGCCGCACTGAGGCTCGACGATGCCTGCCGGCCGAAGATCAAGGCCAGCGCCGAGGCCGTCGCCAGGATCGTTGCCAAGGGCGAGCCGGTCTATGGCATCAATACCGGCTTCGGCAAGCTGGCCAGCGTCCGCATCCCCGCCGCCGATCTGGAAACGTTGCAACGAAACATCGTGCTGTCGCATGCCGCCGGCGTCGGCGAGCCGATGCCCGTCGCAATTTGCCGGCTGATGATGGCGCTGAAGCTGGCCAGCCTGGCCCAGGGCGCCTCCGGCGTGCGGCCGCGGACCATCGAACTGCTCGAGGCGATGCTGGCCAACGACGTTATCCCCGTGGTGCCGGCGCAAGGCTCGGTCGGCGCTTCCGGCGACCTTGCGCCGCTGTCGCACATGACCGCGGTGATGATCGGCGTCGGCGAATGCTTTACCCCGCATGGCCGCTTTCCCGCCAAGGTCGCCTTCGTTTCGCACGGCCTGGAGCCGGTGATATTGGGCGCCAAGGAAGGCCTGGCGCTGCTCAACGGCACCCAGTTTTCGACCGCCTATGCGCTGGCGGCTTTGTTCGAGGCGGAAGTGCTCTACCAGTCGGCACTGGTCGCCGGCGCGCTGTCGACCGATGCCGCCAAGGGTTCGGACGCGCCGTTCGACCCCCGTATCCATCTGCTCCGGAAACATCGCGGCCAGATCGAGACGGCCGAGGCGTTGCGCAATTTGATGGCCGGCAGCGCCATCCGTGAATCGCACCGCGTCGGCGACGAGCGCGTGCAGGATCCCTACTGCCTGCGCTGCCAGCCGCAGGTAATGGGCGCAGCGCTCGACGTGCTCCGCAAGGCCGCCGACACGCTCGCCACCGAGGCCAACGGCGTCACCGACAATCCTCTGATCTTTGCCGAGGATGACTCAGCACTTTCGGGCGGCAATTTCCACGCCGAGCCGGTCGCCTTCGCCGCCGACATGATCGCGCTTGCCGTCTGCGAGATCGGCTCGTTGTCGGAAAGGCGCATCGCCATGCTGGTCGACCCGGCGCTGTCCGGCATGCCGGCCTTTCTGACACCCAAGCCGGGTCTGAATTCCGGTTTCATGATCCCTCAGGTGACGGCCGCGGCACTGGTTTCTGAAAACAAGCAAAAGGCCTATCCGGCCAGCGTCGATTCGATCCCGACCTCGGCCAACCAGGAAGACCACGTTTCGATGGCGGCGCATGGCGCGCGCCGGCTCATCGGCATGGTCGAGAATGCGACGGCCGTCATCGGCATCGAATTGCTGGCCGCCGCGCAGGGCTGCGATTTCCATGCGCCACTGGCCTCGAGCGCGGCACTGGAGGCGGTGCGCCGGCTGGTCAGGGCAGAGGTGCCGCATCTCGACAACGACCGGCACTTCCACCCCGACATGGAGAAGGCCATCGCCATGGTACGCAACGGCGCGGCGGTGGAAGCGGCAAGCGCGGTAAGGCTGCCGGGGGTGACGTCGTGAAGCCGTCGTCGCTGCGTTACGCCGGCACGGGTCGTGTTCCGTCGCGCCCCCCTCTGTCCTGCCGGACATCTCCCCCTCCAGGGGGGAGATTGGCAGCTGCGGTCCCGCGTTCATTACTGCAACGTTGGAGATTGGCGAAAGCAGTCGTGACCGCCAATCTCCCCACTAGAGGGGGAGATGTCCGGCAGGACAGAGGGGGGCGCTGTCCCGCCAACCTCAGCCCGGCAACACCGAAACTTTCAAGGTCAGGAACAAAAAACCCGCCTCGAAGGCGGGTCGTGGGGCCGAATCAGCACCATACCGAAATTAGTAGCATAGCTGCCGGCACAAAGCAAGAACAAAATACGACACGGCCGGCAAAAAGCGAGGTCGGTGTTCACGGACAATTGCAAGGTCGCGTTCTGTCGCGCGGAGACTTCCGATGACCTCACCCTCCTGGCTCACTGTGAAGCGTGGCACAGCACCCTTGCTGGTTTCGATCCCGCATACCGGCATCGACCTCGCCGGCCTCGACAGCCGACTGGTCTCGCCCTGGCTCGGGCGCCGCGACTGTGACTGGTGGATCGACAAGCTCTATGACTTTGCCAAGAGCCTTGGTGCGACGGTGGTGCATACGGCGATTTCGCGCACCGTCATCGACGTCAACCGCGATCCGTCGGGCGTTTCGCTCTATCCCGGCCAGACGACGACCGGGCTCTGCCCGACCGAGACCTTTGACGGCGATCCGCTCTACCGTGAGGGCGAAGAGCCGGGACCGTCGGAGATCGACGAACGCCGCGAAAAATTCTTCGTACCCTATCATGCCGCGCTGCAGGCGGAGATCGACAGGCTGCGCGCTTTGCAGGGGAAGATCGTCGTCTATGACTGCCATTCGATCCGCTCGGTGCTGCCGCGTCTTTTCGAAGGCAAATTGCCGGTCTTCAATCTCGGCACCAATGACGGCAAGAGCGCCGATCCAACGCTGCAGGAGAACGTCACGCAAATCCTCACCGAAACCGGCGAGAGCTTCGTCGTCAACGGCCGCTTCAAGGGCGGCTGGATCACGCGCCATTTCGGCCAGCCGCAAGCCGGCGTCCACGCGCTGCAGATGGAGCTCTCCAACCGCGGCTATCTGCGCGAGCCCGAAGGCAAGGGCATGCCCGGCAATTGGCCGGTGCCTTACGACGCCGAATTCGCGGCGCCGATCCGCGTTACGCTGAGAAAGATCCTGGAAACCGCGATCGCGTGGGCCCAGCGCTGATGCGGTGCACCTCATTCGAAAGGGACAATCATGACCGATCCTCGCCACAACATCCGTGAAGTGCGCAGCCCGCGTGGCAGCGAGCTCACCGCCCGCACCTGGCTGACCGAAGCGCCGTTGCGCATGCTGATGAACAATCTCGACCCGGACGTTGCCGAAAACCCCAACGAGCTGGTCGTCTATGGCGGTATCGGCCGGGCGGCGCGCACCTGGAACGATTTCGACCGCATCGTTGCCTCGCTGAAGACGCTCGGCGACGACGAGACGCTGCTGGTGCAATCCGGCAAGCCGGTCGGCGTGTTCCGCACCCATCCGGACGCGCCGCGCGTGCTGATCGCCAATTCGAACCTCGTGCCGCACTGGGCGACATGGGAGAAGTTCAACGAGCTCGATAGAAAGGGCCTGATGATGTACGGCCAGATGACGGCCGGCTCATGGATCTACATCGGCACGCAAGGCATCGTGCAGGGCACCTACGAGACCTTCGTCGAGGCCGGCCGCCAGCATTATGGCGGCAATCTCAGGGGCAAATGGATCCTGACCGGCGGTCTCGGCGGCATGGGCGGCGCCCAGCCGCTCGCCGCGGTCATGGCCGGCGCCTGCTGCCTGGCGGTCGAATGCGATCCCGACCGCATCGATTTCCGGCTGCGCACCCGCTATGTCGACGAGCGCGCCGACACGCTCGACGAGGCTCTGGAAAAGATCGAGCGCTGGACCAAAGCCGGTGAGGCGAAATCGGTCGGCCTGGTCGGCAACACCGCCGATATCGTGCCGGAACTGGTGCGACGCGGCGTGCGCCCCGACATCGTCACCGACCAGACCTCGGCGCATGACCCGCTCAACGGCTATCTGCCCAAGGGCTGGTCGCTGGCCGAGTGGCGCGAGAAGCGCACCAGCGACCCGAAGGCGGTCGAGAAGGCGGCGCGCGCGTCGATGCGCGAGCATGTCGAGGCGATGGTGGCGTTCTGGAACGCCGGCGTGCCGACGCTCGATTACGGCAACAACATCCGCCAGGTGGCAAAGGAGGAGGGGTTCGAGAATGCCTTTGCCTTTCCGGGTTTCGTGCCGGCCTATATCCGTCCGCTGTTTTGCCGCGGCATCGGCCCGTTCCGCTGGGCAGCACTTTCCGGCGATCCCGAGGATATCTACAGGACCGATGCCAAGGTGCGCGAACTCACGCCCGGCAACACCCATCTGCACAACTGGCTCGACATGGCACGCGAGCGTATCGCCTTCCAGGGACTGCCGGCGCGCATCTGCTGGGTTGGGCTTGGCGATCGCCACCGGCTCGGCCTCGCCTTCAACGAGATGGTCGCCAGGGGCGAACTGAAGGCGCCGGTGGTCATCGGCCGCGATCACCTCGATTCCGGCTCGGTCGCCTCGCCGAACCGCGAGACGGAGGCGATGAAGGACGGCTCCGATGCCGTCTCCGACTGGCCGTTGCTCAATGCCTTGCTCAACACGGCGTCCGGCGCCACCTGGGTGTCGCTGCACCATGGCGGCGGCGTCGGCATGGGCTTTTCGCAGCATGCCGGCATGGTCATCGTCGCCGACGGCACACCCGAGGCGGCCAAGCGCCTGGAGCGGGTTCTGTGGAACGATCCGGCGACCGGCGTCATGCGCCACGCCGATGCCGGCTATGACATCGCGATCGAGTGCGCCCGGGAGAACCAGCTCAACCTGCCCGGCATATTGGGCTGAGCCGCGCCTTGCGCATCCTTCGGGCTCCGGAATACCGCTCGATGCCGTGGAAGAACGGTGGCGGGGTGACGACGGAGATTGCCGTCTCGCCGCCAGGTGCCGGGCTCGACGATTTCGACTGGCGCGTCTCGATGGCGCGCGTCGAGAGCAGCGGGCCGTTCTCCGGCTTCGCCGGCGTCGACCGGACCTTGGCCTTGCTGGAAGGCGAGGGCATGGTCCTCGACATCGCCGGCCGGCCGCCGGTCGAAATCACCCGGGCTTCCGCACCGCTTGCCTTTCCAGCCGATGTGCCGACGCAAGCGACGCTGATCGCCGGTCCGATCACCGACCTCAACGTCATGACGCGCCGCGCCCGGGCGGCCCACACGGTCGAGCGCCTGCTGATTTCGGCTCCGACGGAGATCCGGGCCGACGCCGATGCGGCGCTCATCCTGTGCGTCGACGGCGAGCTCAGGGTGGCCGGCGCAGCGTCCGTGCAACTGGGGCCGCTCGATGCGCTGTTGCTCGGGCCGCAAGCACCTGAACTGCGCCTGCATCCCGTCCGGCCGGCGATGCTGTTCGTGATCCGCATCGACCGCATTGCCGGCAACGATTAACGCCTGTTTCCAAACATGATCGCGATGCCGGCCAAATATCGCGTAAGCTGGTCGCTGCATCACGAAAAAGCCTGAATCTTCCGCCGATCAGAAGCCGAAACGATGCTCGGAGCGCTCGCCTGGAACTTGTCGAAAGACGACACCTTGTCGTGGTGCGGAAACAAACATTCGGCCAAGTGTTGCGATGCAACCAATTGCATTTGGACCGGTTTTAGGGACATTGCCGTGGCGGTGACGCCGCACCGCGTCCCCAACACGGAACCTTAGATGAATATCCAGACCAATCTCGCACAAATCGAAAAGACGAGCGCCAGCTTCCCGGCTGTCACCGACGAGCCGATCCGCTCCAATTTCCTGCCGGAAGATCGGCTGCGCGCATTGGGCGCAGCCCTTGCCAATGGCGATGCCAAGGATTTGTTCGGTCTGACACCTTTCGACTTTCAGGCGCGCATCCGCGACAGCGCCAGGAAGATTCTCGATGTTTACCGTTCCACCAACGCTGCCCAGGCGAGGGGCGAAACGATCACGCCGGCGGCGCAGTGGCTGCTCGACAACAATTACCTGGTCGAGGAGACCATTTTTCAGGTCAAGCGCGACCTGCCGCGCCGCTTCTACCGTCAGTTGCCGACGCTGAAACTGTCCGACGGATCCAGCGTGCCGCGCGCGCTGGCGGTCGCATGGACCTATGTGGCGCATTCCGACAGTTCCGTCTCGTCGGCCATGTTCAGGGCGATCGTTGAAGGCTTCCAGTCCGTCGAGCCGCTGAAGATCGGCGAATTATGGGCGCTGCCGTCGCTGCTGCGCTTCGTCCTGATCGAGAACCTTCGCCGCATCGCGGTCCGCGTCAATCGCACGCGGGAACTGCGCCAGATCGCCAACGAGGTCGCCGACCGTGTGCTGGCGACGGACGACAGCGCCGACCGGCAGGCGATACTTTCCCACTACAGCGCCCATGCGCAGGACACCACCTTCGCCACCCAGTTGCTCTACCGGCTGCGTGACGGCTCGCAAAATGCCGGCAGGGCGCTGGAATGGCTGGAGGGCGAGCTGGAAAGGACCGGCTCCGACGCCGAGGAGATCATCCTCAGCGAGCACCACACGCTGTCCAGCGGCAACGTGACCACTGGCAACATCATCCGCGGCCTGCGCCTCATCAACGACATCGACTGGACGGTGTGGTTCGAGGGCGTCAGCCGCATCGACACCTTGCTGCGCGAACGCACCGATTTCGCGGCGCTCGATTTCTTTTCGCGCGACCAGTACCGGACTGCGATCGAGGAGTTGGCACGCCGTTCCGATCTCTCCGAATTTCGCGTTGCCGAAAGGGCGATAGAACTCGCCGGCCATGCTGCCGATGCACCGGGCTCCGAAACCGGTCCGATCGCTCACACCGACGTCGGCTTCTTTCTGGTCGGCCCGCGCCGGATGGAGCTCGAGCGGTCGATCGGCTACCGGCCGACCATCGGCAAGACGATCACCCGGACGTTCCGCAAGACCGGATGGCTGGGCATCGTCGTGCCGGTGTTTGCGCTGACGGTCCTGCTTCTGGTCGTTTCCGGCAATGCGCTTGCCAATCTCGGCCTGTCGGTGCCGTCGATCGTCCTGATGCTGGCCCTGTTCGCGGTGCCAGCCAGCGAAGGTGCGCTCGCATTCTTCAACACCGTCGTCTCGCTGTTTTTGAAGCCGACGCGTCTCATCGGCTATGATTTCAGGCACGGTGTGCCGGCCGAGGCGCGCACGCTGGTGGTGGTGCCGTCGCTGATCGGCTCGCGCGACGATGTCGAGGAGAACATCCGCAACATCGAGGTGCATCACCTCGCCAACACGGCGGGTGAGGTCTATTTCGCGCTGCTTTCCGACTGGCCGGACTCGAAGACCGAAATCGATACGGCGGATGTCGAAATCCTCGAATTCGCCCGCGCCGAAATCGCCAGGCTGAACGCCCGCTATCCCTCGGAAGGCGCGCCGCGCTTTTATCTGCTGCATCGGCGCCGGCTCTACAACGCGTCGCAAGGCGTCTGGATGGGCTGGGAGCGCAAGCGCGGCAAGCTGCACGAATTGAACCTTCTGCTGCGCGGCGACAGCGACACCACCTTCCTGCCGCTGGAAGTGCCATTGCCGGAGAGCGTCGTCCACGTGATGACGCTGGACGCCGACACCCGCACCACCCGCGACGCCGTCGCTGCGCTGGCCGGCAAGCTTTGCCACCCGCTCAACCGTCCGCATTTCGACGTGGCCCGGCGCGAGGTCATCGCAGGCTATTCCATCCTGCAGCCGCGCATCACCGCGTCGCTGACCAGTGGCGACGAGGCGTCGTTCTTTCAGCGTGTCTTTTCCGCCAATCGCGGGCTCGATCCGTACGTCTTTGCCGTGTCGGATCTCTACCAGGACATCTTCGGCGACGGTTCCTTCACCGGCAAGGGTCTCTACCATGTCGACGCCTTCGAGGCGGCACTGAAGGGCCGCATCGAGGAAAACACCATCCTCAGCCACGATCTGCTCGAAGGGGCGCTGGCGCGCTCGGCTTTGGTCACCGACGTCGAACTGGTCGAGGACTATCCCACCCGCTATTCGGTCGACGCGTCGCGCCACCATCGCTGGGCACGCGGCGACTGGCAGCTTCTGGGATTCATCCTCGGCCCGCGCTCAAATGTGCCTGCGCTGTCGCGCTGGAAGATGGTGGACAATCTGCGCCGCTCGGTGACGCCGATCTTCTGGATGATGGCCGCGATCGCCGGCTGGACGCTGCTGCCCTTCACGCAGGCCGCGCAATGGCAGGCGCTGCTGATCCTTACGCTGTTCATGGCGCCCACTTTCGACATCGTCAACGCCATCCTGCCGAAGAGCGGCGATCAGACGCCGCGCGGCCATTTCTCGGCGCTGGCGCGCGACGTTGCCTTCGGTACCGCCCTGGTGGCGCTGAAGATCGTGCTGATGGCGCATCTTGCCTGGATGATGGGCGACGCAATCATCCGCACGCTCTACCGCCTGTTCGTCAGCCGCCAGAACCTGCTCGAATGGCGCACCGCCTCGCAGGCACACAAGGGCGGCGACAACGATCTCGGCTCCTATTACAGCATCATGTACGGTGCGGTGATCATCGGCGTCGTCGGCCTCGCCGTCCCGGTGCTGGCCGATTCCACCGGCGCCTTCGTCGCCTTCTTCTTTGCCTTGTTCTGGATCGGCTCGCCCGCCATCGCCTGCTGGATCAGCCGTTCGGCCGAAACCGAGGACCGCCTGCGCATATCTGCCGCCGACATCCACGCGCTGCGCACCGTGGCGCGGCGTACATGGCACTATTTCGAGACCTTCGTGACGGCCGAGCATCACCATCTGCCGCCGGACAATTTCCAGGAAAGCCCGGCACCCGTAGTGGCGCCCCGCACCTCGCCGACCAATATCGGCGTCTACCTGCTGTCGGTGATTTCGGCACGCGATTTCGGCTGGATCAGCCTCTCCGACGCCGTCAACCGCATCGACGCGACCATGTCGACCATCGAGAGCATGCCGCGCGACCGCGGCCATCTCTTCAACTGGTACGACACGACGACCCTGAAGCCGCTCTACCCGCTTTACATTTCTGCCGTCGACAGCGGCAATCTCGCCGGCCATCTGGTGGCCGTGGCTGCTGCCTGCGCCGAATGGGCCGAAGCGCCGTCGGTGCATGTGCAGGGCGACTTCGAAGGCATCCTCGACACCGTCACCATCCTCGACGAAAGCCTTGAGGAACTGCCCGACGACCGGCGTCAATTGCGGCCCTTGCGCCAGCGGCTCGCCGACCGTCTCGACGGCATGCGGCGGGCGGTCGAATTGATCAAGGCGCAGCCGGAGATGGCGTCGATCCGCACGATCAATCTGGCCGTCCTGGCCGGCGAGATACGCAAGCTCGCAACAGCCATCCACACCGAAGCCGCATCGACCCAGAGCGACACCATCGCCGATTGGGCGGCCAGGCTCGAAGCCACCTGCGAGGCCCATGTGCACGACGCGCACAGCGACGAAAACGCCGTCGCGGCATTGCGGGCCAAGCTTCTGACCTTGCGCGAGCGCACGCGCCGTTTCGCCTTCGAGATGGATTTCTCGTTCCTGATGCGGCCCGAACGGAAGCTCCTGTCGATCGGTTACCGGGTCGAGGAGCATCAGCTCGACGAAAGCTGCTACGACCTTTTGGCCTCCGAGGCGCGGCTGACCAGCCTGTTCGCCATCGCCAAGGGCGATTTGCCGACCGAGCACTGGTTCCGGCTCGGCCGGCCGATCGTCGAGATCGGCTTCCAGGGCGCACTGATGTCCTGGTCCGGCTCGATGTTCGAATATCTGATGCCGCCGCTGGTGATGAAGGAGCCGCAAGGCAGCATTCTCAACCAGACCAGCAAGCTGATCATCAAGCGCCAGATCCAGTACGGCCGGTCGAAGAACGTTCCCTGGGGGATTTCGGAAGCGGCCTACAACGCCCGCGACCGCGAGCTGACCTATCAGTACACCAATTTCGGCGTGCCCGGGCTCGGCCTGAAGCGCGGCCTTGGCCAAAATACGGTGATCGCGCCTTACGCGACCGTGCTGGCAGCGCAGTTCACGCCGCATGAATCCGTGCAGAACCTGGCCAGGCTGAGGCGGCTGGGCGCGCTGGGCCGGCACGGCTTTTACGACGCGGTGGATTTCACGCCGCAACGCGTCCCTGAGGGCACCGACCACGCCGTCGTGCTCAACTACATGGCCCACCACTCCGGCATGTCGATTGCCGCCGTTGCCGATGCGATCTTCGAAGGGCGCCTGCGCGACCGCTTCCACAGCGATCCGGTGATCGAGTCGGCCGAATTGCTGCTGCAGGAAAGGGCGCCGCGCGACATCCCGACCGCGACCGTCAGGACCGAGGCCGACGAGCGCTCGAAGGACGAGACCGAGCTGGAAAGCCCGGATACGCGCATCGTGCTCGATCCGATCAGGGCGCTGCGCTCGACCAGTGTCATGTCCAATGGCCGCTACTCGGTCATGGTCACCGCCACCGGGTCCGGCTACAGCCGCTTGGGCGAACTTGCCGTCACGCGCTGGCAGCCGGATCCGACCGAGGACCGCCTTGGTTCCTATATTTTCCTGCGCGACGCCAGCAACGGCGACTGGTGGTCGGCCACCGCCGAGCCGAAGCGCGCCGCCGGCGAGCGTGCGCAGACGCTGTTTTCCGACGACAAGGCGAGCTTCGTCAAATCGATCGGATCGCTGCGTTCGGAAGTCGAGTGTATCGTCATCTCGGAAGGCAATGGTGAGGGCCGACGGGTGACGCTCCACAATGATGGCCCCGCCGACCGGCATATCGAAGTAACCTCGTTTGCCGAACTGGTGCTGGGCTCCGAGCCCTCGGACAATGCCCATCCTGCCTTTTCGAAGATGTTCGTGGAGACCGAGATCGCGTCGAACAACGGCGCGATCTTCGCCACCAGGCGCAAGCGCGAGAAGGACGAACCCGACGTCACCATGGTGCATTTCGTCACCGACCCGTCTGGATCGGCGCGCGACGCCGAGGCGGAAACCGACAGGCGCGCTTTCATCGGCCGCGGCCGCACCATCACCGAGGCGGCTGCCTTTGATCCCGGCGCCAAGCTTGGCGGCCATTCCGGATTCACCCTGGATCCGATCGCATCGCTTCGCCGGCAGGTGCGCGTGCCGGCCAACAAGAAGATTTCGCTGACCTTCTGGACCGTCGTTGGTACCCATCGGGCCGAATTGGATGCCGCCATCGCACGGCTCGACCATCCCGAAAGCTTCGCCCGCCAGGCGATGCTCGCCTGGACGCGCTCGCAGGTGCAGACCCGGCACCTTGGCCTCAGCCTGTCCGACGCCGCCAATGTGCAGAAGCTGGCGCGCTATCTGATCTATCCCGATCCGTTCCTGCGCCTTCCCGGCGAATCCATCGTTTCCGGGCTCGGCAGGCAGTCCAGCCTGTGGCCGACCAGCATATCCGGCGATTTTCCGATTTTCCTGGTCAGGATCGCCGATGTCGCCGATCTGGAGATCGTCGCCCAGGCGCTTCGCTTCCAGGAATACATGCGCGCTCGCGGCATGATGATCGATTTTGTCGTCGTCAACGAGCAGGCGTCATCCTACGTGCAGGACCTGCAGCGCGCGGTCGAGACGCTGTGCGAAAACAGCCGGTTGCGCGGCAAGGAGCTCGGACCCCGCCAGCACATTTTCGCGGTGCGCCGCGATCTGATGGAGGAAACGACCTACAGGACCTTGCTCGCCGTCGCCCGGGTGGTGCTGCATACGCGCAACGGCACCATCTTCGACCAGATCGAGCGCGCCGAGGCCGCGGCACTGCAGGCGCGGGACGCCGCCCTCCAGCCGGCAGACCTTGCAGCGCTTCGCGAGCCGTCCTTGCCGGTGCCGACGTCGCAAGCATCTGCCGCCCAGGCACTGATCGAGGGCCGCGTCGACGGCAGCGGGCTCGACCAATGGAACGGTTTCGGCGGCTTCGACGGGGACGGACGCCACTACGTCGTGCGTCTTGCCGGCCGGCGCACGACGCCGCAGCCGTGGATCAACGTCATCTCCAACCCGTCGTTCGGGTTCCACATTTCGGCTGAAGGCGCTGCCTTCACCTGGAGCCGCAACAGCCGCGACTATCAGTTGACGCCATGGTCGAACGATCCGGTCACCAACCGGCCGGGCGAGGGCATCTATATCTACGATCATGCCAGTGGCAGGGCGTTCTCGCCAATGGCTGCCGTGGTGCGTGATCCGACAATGACCTACGAAACCTGGCACGGGCAGGGTTTTTCGACGTTCCGTTCAAAACGCGGGCCGCTGTCGATGGACCTGACCCATGTTGTCGATCCCGTCGATCCGGTGAAGATATCGCGGCTGCGCATCCAGAATTCGGGTTCGGTGTCGATGCGGCTGCGTATCTATGCCTATGCGGAATGGGTTCTTGGCGGCCATCGCTCGCGCACCGCTGCAAGCATCGTTCCGTCGAGGGATGCCGCAACCGGCGCATTGCTGGCGCAAAATCCCTATGGGCTCGATTTCGGCGAGCGGATCGCCTTTCTGGCCGCCGACGGTGCGGTGCATTCGGTCACCGCCGATCGCGGCGAGTTCATCGGCAGGCAAGGCACGAGCGAGTTTCCGCATGCCGTGCTGAGCGGCACCGGCCTGTCGGGCCGCGTCGAGGCCGGCGACGATCCCTGCGCGGCCATCGCACGCGACATCGACATCGCTGCCGGTGGCGACGTCACGCTGCTCTGGCTGCTCGGCGATGCGGCCTCGCCCGAGGAGGCCAGCGCGCTGGTGCAGACCCATCGCTCCAGGGATTTCGATCAGCGGCTGGCCGACAACGAGCGCACATGGCGCGGCTTTCTCGACACCATCCAGGTCGAGACGCCGGACAAGGCACTCGACGCCATGGTCAATCACTGGCTGCCCTATCAGAGCCTGGCCTGCCGCATCCGAGCTCGCTCTGCGTTCTATCAGGCGAGCGGTGCCTTCGGCTTCCGCGATCAGTTGCAGGATACGTTGGCCTTGCTGGCGCATGACCCCAAGCTGGCGCGCGATCAGATCCTCAACGCGGCGCGGCGGCAATTCCCCGAAGGCGATGTGCAGCATTGGTGGCTGCCGCGCACCGAGGCCGGCGTCCGCACCATGATCTCGGACGACGTGGTCTGGCTGGCCCACGCCACGGCCCGCTACCTGCTGGTGACAGGCGACACCGCGATCCTGAAGGAGCAACTGCCCTTCATCGAAGGGCAGGCGCTGGGCGAAGGCGAGCACGATGCTTTCTTCATCCCGGAAATCTCGAAGAAGACAGCCTCGCTCTACGACCATTGCGCGCGGGCGCTCGATCTTGCCGTCAAGCGCAGCAGCCCAGCCGGGCTGCCGCTGATCCTCGGCGGCGACTGGAACGACGGCATGAACCGCGTCGGCGAGCATGGCAAGGGCGAGAGCGTGTGGCTGGGCTGGTTCCTGCTGAAGACGCTCGGCGACTTTGCCGCTGTCGCCAAGGCGGAGCGCGATGCCAAGCGCGTGCAAGCCTGGACAAAGCACGCCGAGGTGCTGAAGCGGGCGCTGGAAAGCACCGCCTGGGATGGCGAGTGGTATCGGCGCGGCAGCTTCGACGACGGCACGCCGCTCGGCTCGCGCAAATCGGACGAGTGCAAGATCGACTCGATCGCGCAGTCCTGGAGCGTGCTTTCGGGCGAGGGCGACCCGGCGCGGTCGACGACTGCAATGGGGCAGGCGATGAAAGCGCTCGTCGACGACGAGCTCAAGATCGTCAAACTGTTCACCCCGCCCTTCTCGAAGACGGAAAAGGACCCGGGCTACATCAAGAGCTATCCGCCGGGCGTCCGTGAAAACGGCGGCCAATACACGCACGCGGCGACATGGTTCGTCATTGCGCTCGCCGAGATGGGTCGCACCGACGATGCCTACCGTTGCCTTTCGATGCTCAATCCGGTCAACCATGCGCTCGACGAAGCCGCGGCAGAGCGCTACCGGGTGGAACCTTACGTCGTCGCGGCCGATGTTTATTCCGAGCAAGACAAGGGCGGCCGCGGCGGCTGGACCTGGTATACCGGGTCGGCGGGCTGGCTTTATCGCGCTGCGGTCGAGAGCATTCTCGGCATAGAGCGCCGCGGACAGCGCCTCCAGTTCACGCCGAGACTTCCCAGCCATTGGGACGGCTATTCGGCAACCCTGAAGATGCTGGGCGCCGAGATCAAAGTACGCGTCGTCCGCGACAAAAAGGCCCGGGCCATCTCACTTGAAGTGAACGGCACGAAGACCAAATCTTCGTCCTTCGAGCCAAAAGCCGGAGATAGTGCCGAGGTGGTCGTCAGAATACCGGCCTAGATTCAAGGACTTGGAGCGTCGCTCAGGGTTCCCCAGGGCACGCACGGGCGCTCCAAGTGCCTCTACCGGTTATATTTGCGTTTGACCTTGCTGAATGCCTGCACACGACTTTAGACGGCGTGCCCAGGGTCTTGCTGATTAAAATTGTGGCAGTGCTTTCCAGCTGCCATGATTTTGCCGCAACGCTGACATTTCACCTTTTATCTCAAACTGTTAGACGATCACGGCAAATTTCGAAGCGTCGTCATCTTTTGTTCGCGGAATGGGAACGGAAGAGCTAGACGAGCATTGTTTTGCGACGCGTCAACCGATACGAGTCAAAAAATGACGCACTGCACCATAAATAATTGGCGGAGTAGCTGAAGTGTCACTTCTGCAAATCTACTGGCGAGCCCTTGGTTATCTCGCTGCCGACAGGAAACGCGTTGCGTTTATCTGCGGGGCGAATGTCGCGCTTGCCATTATCGCCATTCTCGAGCCGATCATGTTCGGCCGGGTGATCGACGCCATTTCGGACCGCGGCTCGGTATTCGCGACGCTCGCAATGTGGGCCGGCCTCGGCGCGTTCAACATCATCGCCTTCGTGCTGGTGGCGCGCGGCGCCGACCGCTTTGCCCACCAGCGGCGCAGCGAGGTTCTTTGCCAGTCGTTCGAGCGCGTGATCACCATGCCGCTTGCCTGGCATCATCAGCGCGGCACCTCCAATTCCCTGCACACGCTCCTGCGCGCGGTCGAGACCTTGTTCAGCCTCTGGCTGGAATTCATGCGGCAGCATCTGTCGACCGCGGTTGCGCTGGTTCTGCTGGTGCCCACGGCGCTCAGCATGGATATCCGCATGTCGATGGTGCTGCTGGCGCTTGGCGCGCTCTATGTCGGCATCGGACGGCTGGTGATGCGGCGCACCAAGGAAGGCCAGGCGGCCGTGGAACGGCATTACCACAAGGTGTTTGCGCATGTGACCGACTCGGTCAGCAACGTCGCCGTCCTGCAGAGCTACAACCGCATCGGCCATGAGACCGAGGCGCTGAAGCGCTACGTCAAGAACCTGCTCGACGCGCAGAATCCCGTGCTCGACTGGTGGGCGATGGCCAACGCGCTGCACCGCCTGTCGTCGACGATTTCGATGATGGTGGTGCTCTTGATTGGCGCCTATCTGGTGACGCACGGCCAGTTGCGCATCGGCGACGTCATCGCCTTTACCGGCTTTGCCACGCTGCTGATTGCCCGGCTCGACCAGATGTCGGCTTTCGCCAACCAGATTTCCGAGGCACGCGCCAAGCTCGAGGAATTCTACCATCTCGAGGACTCCGCTTCCGATGCCGCCGAGCCCGACGGGCTGCGCGAGCTTGTCAACGTCACCGGTCATGTGCGTTTCGAGAATGTCTGCTTCGAGTTCGGCAATTCCGGGCAGGGCGTCGACGACGCGTCGTTCGAGGTCCAGGCCGGCCAGACCGTCGCCATCGTCGGCCCGACGGGCGCCGGCAAGACCACGCTCATCAACCTTTTGCAGCGCGTCTTCACCCCGTCCAGCGGCCGTATCCTGATCGACGGCATCGACACCCGTACGGTGACCCGCAAATCGCTGCGCCATTCGATCGCCACCGTGTTCCAGGATGCCGGCCTGCTCAACCGCTCGATCGAGGACAACATCCGCGTCGGCCGTGCGGAGGCGACCTATGACGAGGTCCATGCTGCGGCCAATGCGGCCGCCGCCCAGGATTTCATCCTGTCGAAATGCGAGGGCTACGACACGGTCGTCGGCGAACGCGGCGGACAGCTGTCCGGTGGCGAGCGCCAGCGCATCGCGATCGCCCGCGCCGTGCTGAAGGACGCGCCCATCCTGGTTCTCGACGAGGCGACCAGCGCGCTCGACGTCGAGACGGAAGATCGCGTCAAGGACGCCATCGATGAGCTGCGGCGCGGCCGCACCACCTTCATCATCGCCCACCGCTTGACCACCGTTCGCGACGCCGATCTGGTCGTGTTCATGGACAAGGGTCGGGTGGTCGAGATGGGCGGGTTCACCGAACTGTCGCTGCGCAACGGCCGCTTCGCCAGCCTGCTGCGCGCCGGCGGCCTGCTCAACGACGAGGAGGTCCGCCGCCTCAGCCGTCCGGTGAACGAAGCCGCCTGAGCGGCGCGCCTTGCCTTCTCCCGCAAGGGGAGAAGGGAAGGCGCGCCGCTGTGGTTGCCGCAACTCCGCCGGCGGTCTATGTAAAGCCGCATGAGCGACACGACTTCACGCCTCTCCGGCTGGATGGACCTTGCCAACCCGACGCGGTTCGTCGGGCTGGCCGACAAGGTCGTGCCGTGGCTGGCGAGCGTGGCCGCCATAATCCTCGCTGTCGGTCTCTATATGAGCTTCACGGCGCCTGAGGATTTCCAGCAGGGCATCACCGTGCGCATCATGTATATCCACGTGCCTTTCGCCTGGCTTGCCATGATGTGCTACACGCTGATGGCGGTCTCGGCGCTTGGCACGCTGGTCTGGCGCCATCCGCTGGCCGACGTGGCGCTGAAATCGGCGGCACCGATCGGCGCCGTCTTCACCGCCCTTGCGCTGATCACCGGTTCGATCTGGGGCAAGCCGATGTGGGGCACCTGGTGGGTGTGGGACGCCCGGCTGACCTCGGTCTTCATCCTGTTCCTGATGTATCTCGGCATCATCGCGCTGACCCGCGCGCTAGACGATGCCGGGCGCGCCGCCTGGGCCGCCGCCATCATCACCCTGGTCGGCTTCATCAACATCCCGATCATCAAATTTTCGGTCGACTGGTGGAACACGCTGCATCAGCCGGCTTCGGTGTTCCGGCTTGGTGGGCCGACCATCGATCCGAGCCTGTTGTGGCCGTTGCTGGTCATGGCCGTCGGCTTCACAGTCCTGTTCTTTGCGCTGCATCTGATGGCGATGCGCACCGAGATCCGGCGCCGCCGCGTCATTTCGATGCGCCGCGTCGCGGCAAGGCAGGCCGAGCGGTAGTAGACGCCGACCGGCTAACACCGTCCTGGGTGCCCTTGTCAGTCTGGCTTTCTGTCAAAGTATCCGGTCGATCTCAGGCTCTCCAGAGTTCTCACAATTTCCTCGTAGGAAAAATCGCCTAGAACAAAAGTATCTCTGTCTACGTGATGGTATCCTGCCCGAGATATGGAATCAGATGCCTCCTGCATCAGGCGTTGTTTTGAAATGAATTCGAAGCGATAAATCCGCTCGTTCGAAACGACATAGACGTCGCTGCACCATTCTTTTTGACGAAGCTCAAACTTTCTTACGTCGTCGATTCCGTATTCCCAGTGGATTGCAAAATTACTCATTGCATCCGCCCGCGCGCCGCGACCGGCAGCGTCTCGATCACCTTGTCGCCTTCGATCAGATGCACCTCGTCGAACAGGTTGGTGACGACGCAGCAATGGTCGGGCACGACGCGCACGCGCTCGCCGATGCGAAGCTCGGCGCCGCCCGAAAGTGTGACGTTGCCGTGCTCTTCGCTGAGGCTGGTCACACTTGCGCCTGAAATGCCCAGCAGCTCGCCGAAATCGGCGAGCCCCAGCGTGTCGCTGGACAGGGCCTTGCTGCCGGCGTCGAGGATGGCGCGTGTCGGCGTTGGATGGCTGACCACCGTCGACAGTACCGTCAATGCGCAATCGTCGAGACTGCCGACGCCTTTGGCGACCTGGTAGCGGTCGAGATAGATGTAGGTGCCGGGGCGGTATTCGGTAACGACGCTATCCTCGCCGGAACGCCACATGTCGGGCGTGCCGCCGCTGGAGATGCGCTGGCATTCAAGGCCGGATGCGGCAAGCGCTTGCTGCGCATCGGCGAGCCATGCCTCGGTCTCGGCGGCGCGGCCCGCCCCCGGGTAGGTCATCAAGCCGCCGAAGACGAGCCCTCGGACCTTGCCGATCTCGCTCGCCAGCGCGACTGCCTCGCCGGCCGACTGCACACCGCAGCGGCCTATGCCGGTGTCGCATTCGACCAGCACCGGCAGGCGGTGGCCGGGATCGGTAAAGGTGGCGGCAAGTCCCATCAGCGTGTCCATGCTGTCGGTTGTCACCGACAGGGTTACGCGGTCATGCAGCGCCTTGAGGCGCTCCAGCTTGGCCCGCCCGAGGATATTGTAGGGCAGAAAGATGTCGGTCAGTCCGGCATCGGCCATGATTTCGGCCTCGCCGATCTTCTGGCAGGTGATGCCGATGGCGCCGGCCGCGACCTGCTTCTTCGCCCAGTAGGGCAGCTTGTGGGTCTTGATGTGCGGCCGGAGCTTCAGCCCGTGCCGGTCGGCATGGGCCTGCGCCCGCGCGATATTGGCTTCGGCGCGGCCGGCGTCGATCAGGATCGCCGGCGTATCGAGGTCGTCTATGCTGCGCATGGTCTCACCATCGGAAAATTGGTTGACCTTATGGCCCTGATCGGACCGCATGTCATGAGGCCAGCGACAGCAGTTTGCATCGACACCGGATTGACGTTCGGCTATTGCGTTAGCGCCTCGAAAAGCGACGGGAAGGAACCACGATTATGAAACGCTCCGCCATCAACGACATCATCCGTGACGCCGACGCCTTCATCCGCTCGTTCGGCTACATCATGCCGCCCTTCGCCTACTGGAGCCCCGAAGAGATGAAGGCGCGCCGGCAGGATTCGTCGGCCATCTTCTCCTCCCGGCTCGGCTGGGACATCACCGATTACGGCCAGGAGAAATTCGACGAACTCGGCCTGTTCCTGTTCACCGTCCGCAACGGCCGCTACGAGGACATGAAGAAGGGCATGGGCATGCTCTATGCCGAGAAGATCATGATCTCGCGCAAGGACCAGTTGTCGCCGATGCATCGCCACAACATCAAGGCCGAAGACATCATCAACCGTGGCGGCGGCAAACTGGTGCTGGAGTTGTTCATGCACGATCGCGATGGCGGCATCGATCCGAAGGCCGAAGTATCGGTGCCTGTCGACGGAACCATCCACAGGCTGCCCGCGGGTGGACTGCTGAAGCTCGACCCGGGCCAGAGCGTCACTTTGCTGCCGGGTGTCTGGCACGCCTTCTGGGCCGAGGGCAAGGACGTGCTGATCGGCGAGGTTTCGACCGTCAACGACGATCTAACCGACAACGTCTTCCGCGAACCGATCGGCCGCTTCGCGGACATCGACGAGAACACAGCACCGCTGCATTTGCTGGTGTCCGACTACGAGAAGTGGGTGGGGTAGGGCAGAAGAGTCGGCAGGATTGTCGAAAAAAGGACCACGAATTCAATTCGTGCGATTAGCAATTCCACGTAGCCTGCGGACTTCGGCGATCAGGCGAGGGATGTCCTGGCGAGCGGCGGCAATGAAATCCTGGTCGGCAATCGTCGCGCCAGTCATTTCGATGTCTTCACCTCTATCCGGTCCTTGGCCGGTTTGGACGAAATTCGATCCTCCGGAAAAATCCCGGCCCTCGACCCACGATTTCCACGGGCCAGCCTGGGCCGCGGCAACTCGGGCTTCCATCTGTTGAAGTTCAAGCTCGGATAGAGATGTGTTCATGACAGCCCCGTGGAGCGTTGCTAACGCGCGTGCTTGTCGGCCCTCCGGTTGCCCAGCAGGAGCTTGCGTTCGAGATGCGCCCGCAACTCCCCGTAATACGCCGTCAGGAACGCGCGTGCGTCATGGGCCTGGGGTGCCGCGCCGATCTTGCGTCCGATCGTTTCGGCCACCGTCCGCAATGCGAAATAGTCGTCGCGGCGCAGCACCTCCTCCAGCTTGTGGAGTTCGGCAATTCCGTAGGCATCGAGTTGGGCGTGGCTGAACCGGAAGGCGCCGGCCGCCGGATCCTGCCGGGCCGACAGATCTTCAAGCAAGGCACGCTTCGGCGCTTCGACCACCCAGGTCCCCGCCAGCAGATCGCCGATCCGCATGCGGTCGCGATTGAACAGCGGGAACAAGGCAAACAGCAGCGTCCACACCAGTCCGAAGACCGTCGTCAGCGTGTCGGCAAGGTCGGTCCCGCTGCGTCCGGCGATGATCGACAGCGGCAGGAACACCTCGATCTCGCGCATCAGGTTGCGGGCGATGACCTGGTCGATCGACAGGCCGTCGCCGCTGCGCGACGCGACCCGGATGCCGACGATCCGCTTGCCGGGCGTAGCCGCGCGCCGGCCCGCTTCGAAGACGATGAAGTAGGCGTTGCGCAGAAAGAAGATCAGGATGATCCAGACGACGAAGAGCGGCTGAAATCCCTCGCTGCCAAGGCCGCCCACCCCGAACAGCGCGACGATCGTGATCACGATTGCAGCCACGGCGATGAACACGATGTCGAGAAGGAAGGCGGAGGCCCGCGTGCCGGCGTCGGCCAGCCTGATCCGGAGATCGACGCCTTCGGGCGTGATCAGCGGCCGTATAGCCGCGAAGGCGGCGCGTTTAACGATCGCCATGCCGCACCGCCCGGAACAGATAGAAATAACCGATCCACAGCGCCAGCATGCCACCGCCAATGGCGTAGCGCGTGACGTCGCTGGTGATGGTCTGCCTGCCAATGCCCTCGAGCAGCCCGGCAAACAGCAGCATGATCGAGACCCCGACCATGGCGTTCGCGGCGATGCGTCCGGCGCGAGCCGCTGCCGCCATGCGTGTCAATTCGCCGGGAAAGGCGATGCTGGTGCCGATGCGCATGCCCGCCGCGCCGGCCAAAGAGATTGCGAACAATTCGGTGGTGCCGTGGATGGCCAGCCACCCGCCGAGCTCCATGCCAAGCCCTTTGGACCAATAGACTTGGAACAACGCCCCGATCATGCAGCCATTGAACAGCATCAGCAGCACCGTCGGCACCGCGAAGGCGAAGCCAAGGGCGAAGGCCAGGATTGCGACCTGGACGTTGTGCGTGAACAGATAGGCGGCAAAGCCTGAGAGAAAGCCATTGTCGCCATCATAAAGCATGCCGCGCAGCAGTTCGGCCGAGGTGTCGGGGCCGCGGCCTCCTGCCAGGCCGGGCGGGATGATCGCGTCGAACCAGCTCTTGTCGGATGCCACCAGCCAGGCGCCTGCACCAATGCCGATCACCATCAGCGCAACCGAAACCAATGTCTCGCGCCACAGGTCGCGAATGGCTTCGGGCCAGTCGTGCAGGAAGAAATCGGCGAGGCGCTGCCGCAGCCCACGGCGTGCGCCATAGAGATAGAAATAACCGCGCAACGACAGCGCTTCGAGATAGGCTACCAGCGCGTTGTCGAGCGAGGTCGCCCGTGCCACGGAAAGAGAAGACAGCGCCGATCGGTAGAGCAGGGGCAGCGACAGCAGCTCCTCTTCGGAAAGCGTTCGCGGCGCACGCTTCTCGACACGCGCGAGCAGTGCCTCGAATGCTTTCCAGTCGGCCTCGCGCTCGCGGCGGAAGCTGGCCAGCGACTGGCGTACCGCATCGCCGCGCACCGCATTGCCGGCTACCGGCGCCGTCACAGCAAATCCTCCTGCTTGAACTGCAGATAGTGCTCGACCAGCGCGGGACCGAGCCGGTTGTGGTCAGCTTCGATCACATGTGCCCCGAGCAGGCGCAGGCGGCCGATGACGACCTGCCTTTCGCGCAAGAGCCCTCCGGCAACGATAGCGCGGGCAACGTCCTCGCCGGAGCGTGGCGGCATGTCGGCCAGGCCTTCCAGCTCGGTGTCCTTCATCATCATGAACAGCACGAGATGCCGTTCGGTGAGCCGGCCCACGGTGCGCAGCATCAATTCCGCGCTGATCGGATCGACGAAATCGGTGAAGATGATGACCAGCGAGCGGCGGTCAAGCCTCGCCGCCAGCGTCGTCAACGCCAGCGTGAAGTTGGTCTCCTCGCTGGAATAGTCGATCTCGGCCGCCCGTTTCTGGATCATCGCAAAGCTGGCGGGGCCGCGTACCGCCCCGCTTGAAACGCGCGGCCTTGCATCGAAGCCGAACAGGCTGACCATGTCGCCGCCCTTCAGCGCGATGAATGCCGACAGCAAGGCGGCCGTCACCGCCCGGTCCACCTTCGGCACACCGTCGACCGGCTCGCACATCAGGCGTCCGCTATCGATGGCCAGCACGATGTTGTTGTTCTCCTCGATGCGGAACTCGCGCGCCAAAAGCTTGCCGTGGCGGGCGCTGCGCTTCCAGTCGATCATGCGCCGGCCCATGCCCGGCTGGTAATCCTTGAGCGCGTCGAACTCGCGGCCTTGACCGGCGCGGCGCTGCGCATGGCCTTCGGCAAGCGCCGCATGTTGCAGCAGCGTGATCGCCTCGCCGCGGGCGCTGCTGACGTCGGGCAGCACCGCAACCTTGCTTTCCACCGGCAGCACGACCTGGTTCCAGACCAGCCCGAACGGCCCGTGCCAGCGCACCCAGAGACGGTCGAAGCTGGCGACGCCGCGCCGCAGCGCCTGGAAGCGCAGGTAGAGCGACCCACCTCCGACGGTCGGCTGCAAGGCCCCGCCGCTGCCGTCTACCGGCGCCAGACGCGCATCGTGTCCGACGCGAGCCTCCGCTGCACGCGGCCCCGAGTGACGGGCGGCGATTTGCACGCCGAACTCGCCGCCGACACCGACCTGCTGCGGCGCGTCGATGCTGGCATTCAGTGATGCCCGTCCGCGTCCGGCCGCGGCATCCACCGCCAGGAAGGCAAGCAGCAGGCAGCTCCACAGCAATCCCAGATACCAGAACGACGGCAGTGCCAGCGCGACCAGGAAGGCCGGCACCGCGCCGGCCGCCGCTGCCCATACCGCTCGGCCGCTGGGATAGATCAACGTGGTGCTTCCGTCTGGTCGACCAGGTCGGAGACGATCTGCTCGACCAGGCGGCCATCGATCTGTGCGGCAGGCGAAAGGATGACGCGATGGCGCAGCGCCGGCACTGCCAACGCCTTGACGTCGTCGGGGATCACATAGGCGCGTCCGTCCAGCGCCGCCCGGGCACGCGCCGCCCGCGCCAGCATGGCGCCGGCGCGCGGGCTGGCTCCGACTTCGAGATCGGCATTTTCGCGCGTAGCCCGAACCAGCGCCGCTATGTAGCCGACGACATCGTCGACGAGGGTGACGGAGCCGACGACTTCAAGGGCCTCTTGCAGCGTCTCGCGGTTAGTCTGTGCCTTGATGCCATATTGCGCGATGTCGTGCGAGGCGGAGCCGCCGCCGTGATGAACGATGATTGCCCGTTCTTCCTCGGGACCGGGATAGCTGACGCGGTGCTTGAACAGGAAGCGATCGAGCTGCGCCTCGGGCAGGGGATAGACGCCCTGGTGCTCGATCGGATTCTGGGTCGCGACGACCATGAAATTGCGACCGAGCGAATGCGTGGTGCCGTCGAAGGTGACCGCATGCTCCTGCATCGCCTCGAGCAGTGCGGCCTGTGTCTTGGGCGGCGTGCGGTTGATTTCGTCGGCAAGCAGGAGATCGCAGAAGATCGGGCCGCGCGTCAGCGTGAACTGCCCGGTCTGGAAGTTGTAGATGTTCGACCCGACGATATCGCCGGGCATCAGGTCCGGCGTGAACTGGATCCGCCCGTAGGCGATCCCAAGCGCCTGGGCGAAGCAGCGTGCGGTCATGGTCTTGGCCGTGCCGGGCGGACCTTCGAGCAGGATATGCCCGCCCGCAAACAAGGCGGTCAGCATCAGGTCGACCGTATCGCGCTGCCCGGTAATCGCCTTGGCCACTTCTTCCCTGATCCGTGTCGCCAGGGCCTTCACATCATCGACGTTCACCGAGCCTCCTTGCCGTCCAGTCGTGCAGCCGTTCTGCTGCCTGTTGCATCTGCGTCAGGTTCTTCGCCTCGCCGGCGGCTTGCGAACGCGTCGTGAAACCGCCAGCTTGCTCCTTATCGCGAGAGTCGAGCCAGTGGTCGAGCGCTTTGCCTTGCAACCCTTGCGGTGCCCCGAGCAGCGCGCCGGCGCGTACCCGCATCAAGGCCGCATAGCGGCCTCCCAGCTCGTCCAGCCGGCCGGCCCGCCGCATGAGCATCGCCGTCGTATCGACCAGCGCACGCTTGCCGAAGGCAATCGCGCGCTGGTCGGCGCGCGGCGGCCCGAACCGGCCAAGGCCATGCAGGAACGCCAGCGCCGCAGCGATCAGGATCGTCAGTGTCAGCGCCAGGAACGGCGGCTCGACCAGGAGCTTGGCCAGATCATACTTTCGCCCCGCGCCGTGCAGCGTCAGATCGAACATCACCGGGCCGTCGTCGGGTTGGAGCAAGGCAATCAGCCCGAGCGCGGCTGCTGCCTTTTCGGGATCCTTGAGAGCGGCGTTGTTGATCAGGTCGGGGTCGGTCAGGATGTAGAACGGCTTGTCGTCTAGTTCGGTAAGCACAGCCTTGTCATTGCCGGCTGCGATGAGAGGGTACTTGTCGGCCACCCACTGCAATTCTTCGGGTGCGGCAACCATGTTGCCTTCGATGTCGAGTTGCTTTGCCGTGCCCTGGCCAGCACCGATCTTCGCATCGGCAATGCGGCCAAGCCATTCGTTCACCACCGAACCGGGCAATCGCCCGAATTTCATGTTCCAGCCTTCATGCCCCTGGAGCGGCAGGATCTGCCATTTGGGCAGCACGAAGAGCGTGTTCTGGTCCTGGCGAAGTTTCAGGATGTGGTCGAGCGCCTCCGGATCGCTGTCGGGCGAAATGGTGACGATCAGCAGCATGTCGGTGCCGAGATCGTCCTCGGTCCGCGCCATCAAGGGCGCTTCGCCGGTGAGCCGCAGCCATTCCGCCAGGCCGGCGTAGCCGACGCCGCTTTTCGACAGCGGCGTGGCGCCGCCATTGCCGGGCTGCCGGAAATCGGGGGCATAGGTGGACAGCAGGAAGAAACCGGCCGCCGCAAGCAGGCTGGCGAAAATCCCCCAAAACAGTGTCCTTCGATTGAATGGCTCCTGTGCCTCGACCGCTGGTGCACTCACGTCCAGGCATCCCGGAAGGCGAAACGTTCATAGGCGCCGCGTGCTTGCCGCCAGCCTTCCGCGCCGACCGGCCGGCGCGCGAACAGCGCCGCCTCGACAATGCGGGCGATCTCGGTAAACGCATGGCGTGCCCTTCCCGGCAGGGAAGGGGCATTGGCGATGTCGCGCGCGGTGAGCGACGGGCGCAGGAAGTCCGGCAGCCGGCCGGCAATATCGGCGACGCTGCGCCGAAGCAAAAGGTGAACCGCCTCGTCATAGTCGCCGCGCGCGGCCAGCGCATCCGCTTGAGATAGCAGGACCTGCGCGGCGCTGGCGTCTGGGCGCCAGGTCTCTTCGGTTTCGGCCTCGGGCCGAGCGCGCTGCCACGGCAGCCGCCAGGCGATGCCTTTCACCTCGAGGAAGACCAAAAGCAGGATGATTGCGACGCCCGATATCACCGCCCCCCAGAACAGATAGATCATGTAGGGGCCGAGCCACGACAAAAAGTCCTGCAGCGGCTTCAGCCACTCGGGCGGCTTCGGCGGCACATAGGCCGGCAGGTCGAACTGGATCGACGCATCGGCGATCAGCTGCTTGTGCAGATTGGTCAGCCGTTCGGCTTCCGCTGTGCCTGGCTGTGCCAACGCCACCCGCTCCCCTGCAACCTGTGGTTCCCAGCCGACACTGACAATGCAGCACAAGAATTGCAAGTGGGCTGGACGGCGACCACCAATCTTGGCAGATTTACCAGCGGGGCCGCCAGCCATGTGGCGGTGAGGCAGGGGGAAGCATCATGACATCAGTGACACTGGAACGGCCTGAGAAATTCCAGATTGGCCGGGTGTTCAACAATAGCTTTGCGGTCATTGGCCGCAATGCAGGGCTCTGCCTGGGGCTTGCCGCGGTATTTTCGGGCCTGCCAACACTTGTTTTTCAGCTTTGGGTTTTGACTCGGCTCGCAATGGTTACCCCGGTGCCTGCCTCGATTGAGCCAATTTTCGTGTGGAGCTATTCCAGCGTCGCGATAGGCTTCGGGCTGGTTTCCTACATTCTTTCATTGTTGCTCCAGGCATCGCTGGTGCGTGCAACCATCGAGGACTTGAATGGCAAGCAGCCTTCGTTCGGTGATTGCATCGCGAAAGCGGTCTCCTTTCTGTTGCCGACACTCGCGATTGCTCTGCTGGTCGGTTTGGGCGCGGGCATCGGTTTTATGCTGCTTATCGTGCCTGGCATCATGTTGGCGCTCCGCTGGTCGGTCGCAGTGCCAGCGTTGGTGCAAGAGCGGCTCGGCGTATTCGGCAGCATGGCGCGCAGCCGCGATCTGACCAAGGGAAGCCGCTGGGCGCTGTTCGGCCTGTTCCTTATCCTGATCATCGCCGTGGTGACCATTCAGTTGGCGCTTGGCGCCGCAATCGCCCTGTTTGGAGGAGGGATGGTAGGTGCTGTCGTGGACGCATTGGTGACGAGCGTAACGTCGATGGTGATGTCGATTGCTACTGCGGTAAGCTATGTCGAGCTGCGTCAGGTCAAGGAAGGCACCAGCGTCGAAGAACTGTCGCAAATCTTCTCATAGCGGCAAGGGATCTGGCCGCCTTCATCGCATCGGGAAGCCGAACTTGTTCAGGAAGTCTTCCTCCGCTGCGCCGGCAACGCTGCGGCCAGCCGCTTCGCCCATTCCTCGATGCCGGAGCGGCCCGCCAGCAGGTCCTGCCTGATCTCGATGAGGACGGCCGGAATGCCGCGATCGTCGCCATGGACCGGTATGGCGTAGTCGCCGTCGCGGCTGATCACGTAGGGCTCGTTTGCCGCGGCATTGAGCGCACTATCGGCGCGCAGGCCGGCAAGCATTGCCTGGCCGAAGTCGATTGCCCGGTCGTAAAGCACGCCGGCATGCCAGGCACGCGCAATACCGAGGAAGACCGGCGTGAAGGAGTGGATCGTCGCGATCCGCGTCGCTCTGCCCTGCTTCGCCCGCTCGTCTAGGTGGGCGGCCACGCGGTCATGAAACGGCGTGAACATGATCTTGGCGCGCCGGCTTCGTTCCTCAGGATCGAGGCCGACATTGCCGGGGATGCCGGTGTCTTCCGACAGCACCGGAATGCTGCCGCTGGAACCAAGCGGCCGGTTGAGATCGATCAAAAGCCGCGAATAGGAGCTGAGGAAAGCCGGAGCATCGAGCAGCTTCGACAGAGCGCGGGTCACTTCGGCGGCGCCGATGTCCCAGGCGATGTGGCGCTGCAAATCGCTGCTGTCGAGACCGAGCCTCGCATACTCGGCCGGAACATGATTGGACGCATGCTCGCATATCAGAACGATATCGGAACGGCCCGTTTCGTTGATCGCTTCGACGGCGGGTGGCCAACCCTGAGGCTGGATGGCACTGGCAAGCCGCGCAGCCATCAATAGAGCGTCCGGTAGACATCGCAGACAGCCACTGGATCAAGCCCGGCAAGGCGCTCGGTCTCATGCCGCTTGAGGCCGACAAAGGTCTCGACGAACACCGGCGCGAACCATCCGGTCACGGTCTTGTCGGCGACCAGCGCGTCGAGTGCCGCAGGCAGCGTTTCCGGCAGCCGTACGAGCCCTAGCTTCTTGCGCTCGGCAACGCTCATCTGCGTCGGGTCGCCCGAGACCAGCGGCGGCGCCGGCAGCTTGGCCTTCAGCCCCTCCAGCCCGGCGCGCACGATTGCCGCCAGCGACAGATAGGGATTGCCGGTGGCGTCGGCTGCCCGGTATTCGATGTTGTACTGCCGCGCCGGATCGCGCCCGCCGATCGTCACCGCCGGGCAGATGCGCAGGCTCGCCTCGCGGTCGCGGTCGGCAAGCCAGGTGTAGGACGAGCTCCAGCTGTGCGGTTTCAGCCGGTAGTAGGACGACACGCTCGCCGCCGTCATGGCGGTGATTGCGGGCAGGTGGCGGAGCACGCCTGCGCAGAACGAAGCGGTCTGGCCGGAAAGGCCGCCAGGCTGGGCGGGGTCGTAGGTCGCCGGCTTGCCGGCCTCGTCGACGAAACTGAAATGGATGTGGACGCCGTTGCCGACGGCATCCGGCGCGATTTTTGGCGCGAAGCTCGCCCGCCAGCCGGCACATCGCGCGACTTCGCGCGCGATCTCGCGGATGGCGACTGCGCGATTGGCCGCGGCAAGCGCATCGGCTGGCTCGCATGTCACCTCGAATTGGTCGGTGCCGAATTCGGCGATCACCACTTCGGGCGCGACGCCGGCTTCCGCCAGCGCCGCCATCAGATTGGCGGCGAACGGATCGGTGCGGCGCAATGCGGCTAACGACATCGAATGAGCCGGGCCAAAGTCGCCCTCGATGTGGAATTCATGCTCGAAGGCGGCGATGACCGAAAGCCCGGTCGCCGCCCTCAATTCCGCCAGCGCATCGCTCAGCATGGTCCGCGTGCAGCCCACCCACGGGCCGCCGTCGAGTTCGACGATGTTGCCGGCGACCATGTCGAACGGCGTCGCCGATCCGGTCAGCGCCGTGCGGAACCGTGCGTTGAGATCGGGAACGAGCCGCACATCGCCTGACGAGCCCCACGGATTGGGGTCGACGATCGAATTGAACGGCGTCAGCGACAGGTTGGCCTGCAGCCAGCCGACACCGGTCGCAGCGATCTTCTGCAGCCTGCTTTCGACGACCGAGCGGCCGCGCGTGATCGCCGAAAGGTCGGTGGTGACGACGGCAACGAGCGGTTCGACGGTCATGCAGCTTTTCCCAAGGCTTCGAAACGGGCAGTAACGATGGCGGTGTCGGCGACCCAGCAATAGCCGCCGAAGGCCTTGAGCGCGCCATCATGGCGCTCCTGCGAGGCGGCGGCGCAAGCGTCCGATACGCAGGTGACGAGGTAGCCGCGATCGGCGGCATCGCGCACCGCCATGTCGACGCACTGGTCGGTCATGATGCCGGCGACGATCAGGTAGCGAACGCCGAGGTTTTTCAAGACATAGTCGATGTTGGTCGAGTTGAAGACGCCCGACGATGTCTTCGGCAGCATGATCTCGTCGCCGACCGGCGTCAGCGACGGCACCGGCAGGCCCTCCGGCCGGCTCGGCGCGATATGGATCGGCGTCAGCTTGTGGTCGAGCGAGCGGTCGCGGCCGTCTTCTGTCAGGCTCTGGATGATGGTGTGGATCACCTCGACGCCGTTGGCCCGCGCCGCGGCCAGCAGGCGCTCCTGGTTGGGGATCGTTTGCGACGCCGTCTGCCGGTAGAAATAGTGATCGGGACCGTGCTCCGGATGCGCCGGATCTGCGCCGGGCTCCAGCCAGACGCGCTGCATGTCGACTAAGAGCAGCGCGGTCTCGCCGGCCCGGAACGGCTCGTTTCGTTTCGGCAGTGATGGCGTCATGCGTTCTGGTCCTGCTTTGCTGATCACGATCCGGCTGATTTAGCTGATTTTGGTGCACGCGTCCTGCGTGGCGGACACACTTATTGGGAGTATTCGAAGTCGCTAATTTGAGTTAAACTTTGTTTTCGGGCGTGGAGACGGGGGTCTCTGTCATGATCGATTCAGACGTGTTCGACTTTGTCGAACGCTGCAGGAAACATACAGCCACCGGGCCGCTGCTGAGCGACCTTCTTGATACCGTGAGGAATCTCGGCTTCGAGCACCTTATCCTGAGCGGGGTTCCGCTCAGTGGCCAGAAACTTGCACCGATGGTCGAACTGAATGGCTGGCCGGCCGGCTGGTTCGAACGCTATGTCGAGGCCGAGCACGCCGCGGTCGACGGTGTTTGCATCTACTCGGCAAAGACCCTGAAGCCGTTCCTTTGGTCCGAAGTTCCGGCAAAGTGGTCGGATACGGAAGGTTCACGACGGGTCGCCGGCGAGGCGACGGAGTTCGGCATCTGGAGCGGCTTCGCTGTGCCAATGCTCAGCATTCACCATTGGCAATCCGTGCTGTCGTTTGCCTCTTCGGCGAAGTCCTGCACCCTTTCGCCGCGCCATCAAGTGCAACTGGTGACGATGGCGGTGTATGCCGGCATGTCGATCCAGGCCTTGGCGGATGACTATGATGACGATGAAGGCATGCTGACCGACCGTGAGAAAGAGGTGCTGCTCTGGGCCGCGGCCGGCAAGACCTCGTCGGAAACATCCCAGATCCTCGGTCTGACCGAGCGCACCGTCAAATGGCACTCCACCCGTGCCAGGGAAGCGTTTGGCGTCGCAACGACCACGCAAGCGGTCGTCGAAGCGGTGCGCCGGCGCCTGATCCACCCCTAAACGCGTCAACTGTCCCATCGGACAGGTGACGTACATTAGCGAGGCTGCAAATATCACCGGTGAGAACGATCGGGGGATCGCGCCATGATAACAGCCCACGTAGTCAACGCGCATAACAAGCATCTCTACGAAAATGAATTCGACGAATTTCTGCGCCGGCGGCACGATTTCTTCGTGCATCAAAAACGTTGGCGCCCTCCGAGCCCGGATGGTCGCGAGCTGGATCAATTCGATACAGACGCGGCGACATACCTGCTGGGCATTGAAGACGATCGCGTAGTGACTTCGGCTCGATTGATCCCAACGAGCGAGCCGCACATGGTCTCGGAGGTTTTTTCTCACATGTGCGAAAAATCGGGCGTCCCAAGGCGTCCCGATTGGGCCGAATGGACCCGCACATTCGTCGTTCCCGACAAGCGAACTGCCGGACTGAGGGGAACGCTGACGCAGCTGTGCTGCGCGGTGATGGAATACGCACTCGACGAGGGACTCAGCGCCGTCGGCGGCGTCCAGGAAACCTACTTCATGCCACACCACGGCGCGCTGAAGTGGCGCGCCGAGCCGATGGGCATGGCCAGGGAAGAAAACGGCGAGTGGTACATCGTCGCGTATATCGAGGTGAACGAGGCGGCGCTGGCGAGTGTGCGGAAGATACTTGGGATTGGGCATTCGTTGCTTGTGAGGCGTGGGATTCAATTGCCGTTCATTGATAACGCTCTGAGGCTTGGTAACGCAGCCTAGGTCGACCAAACCGGCCGGCTAGGCCGAAAAAGCGGTCTTCGACTGGAGTGCTTGCCTCCACCGGGGTGAGCTTCGGCAATAATGTGTAGGATGTGCTTGCCGATTTTGAATATTGTGCAACCACCACATTACGTGAACTTGATGAGGAACTTAGACGATGAAAGTATTGATTGGATCTTTTGCTGTCATGCTTGCGGCGTACAGCCAGGCCAACGCCGACCCCTGCTATATTGAATATACACGCCGTGACTGTGGGGTAGGGACTTTTGGAGACTCGGCATATCAAAAGAATAATTCACGCGATCATACTTATAAAATAACTTCCACGATGACAAAGAATGGATCTTTTTTTCGCAACGACATAAACACGGTCTCGGCAGGAGATCGCGCGTATGTTGGATGCACCCGCGGGGAGGGTACAGATTACTATTCATTTGCAATTGTAGGATGTGAGCAGCAATAGCCATTGAAGGAGGGATTACGCTTATGGAAACTCGGCTAACCCGCGCCTCTCTCGCGTTTTGGGCACTGTTTGGGATTGGGATCACCGTATGTCCGACTTTCGGCGCAGACAACCTTGTGTGTGGTGAGCCTTACGGGTTGCGAAACGGTGAACCCATTTCCAGTGCAATCGCCATTGTGGATCCTGGCCAAGCGAAAGACTTGTGTGCCGATGCGCCCAAGGGCAGTGAAGTCGTACAGCTGAGATGCACGACAAGGCTGGATACACAACATGGGTCATTCTACAGATGTGAGCTTGGGAAAGATTGTATAAACAAAGGGGTGTTCTCCAGCCCCACGAGGAAGGGGGATAAGATCTGCATACACTACAGCAATTCTGGCTCTGTGAAGCATCATGCCGGGTTCAGTATGGCGCTGAAATAGTGCACTCAACCAGCGCGGCGTGCATTTTTGCTTGTCCAGACATTCTTCTTAGTCACCTTGTTAAGATTGTGCGCAATGAGCCCGCGCGATGACAGTGACAGTGCGCTATTTTCTTTTCGCCGCCTGCTTCGTTCGTTTCACGGCTTTGCCGATTTGCCTGGCGATGCTCTCGGCCCACGGGTGGATCGAAAACCGTGACATCGGCGACGCGGCGATACTCGATGAGCAGTTTTTGTGGATGGGCTTCGGGCGTGAAAACACTTTGGCACGCCCGTACGGTGCTGGGGGATGCGGCAGACCGGGAACGCAGGAAACGTATACTATGCCCCGGGGCGACATGGTAGAAAGTGCACCGTTACCGTAATTCGAGTGGTACATCGTCGCTTATGTCGAGGTGAATGAGCCGGCGCTGGCGACTGTACGGACGATACTTGGGATTGGGCATTCGTTGCTGATTCGGCGGGGGCGAAGCTGCCTTTTATCGAGCGTGAAAGAAGCCTGAGGCAAGTCGCTTCATGCTTAAATATTCGAAGGCAAGTACCGATATACTGGTGCACGTGCACGGCATAGTCCGTGGCATGTCGAAACTGTGAGCTGACGCGATTAAGACTTCTTTTCGCCTGCTCAAATCAAATCCGAATTTCGTCCGAAGTTAAAGAAATTAGTTATCCAGGGAGGGGAAATTATGGACCGTCGTACGTTTATTAAAGTGCTCCCGGCAGCGGGATTTACTACCGTAGCCGCAAGTGCCTATGGACAGGAAACACACCTTGATGATGCGAGCCGGAGGGAATTCGAAGATCTGTTGGCAACGCAGGACGAGATGCGACGCCATCTTTTTGCAATCACCGATACCGAGATTCTCCCGGAGGGGCCTCTTGACCGGGTCTACTACTGGAACAACGTAGGGCTCAATATATCCGCGATCGACCATACCCCGGCCGCGGACCAATTGGACGGGGGCGGCTCGAGTGCACCGGACCCGCGCCGGTTTGGTGAGCAGCTTGGTCCGCATCGGTCCTCATACGCAATGGCAGTTGCTCAGATAGCCGTCTTTGAGGCAGTCAATGCGTTCCCCAAGAGCGCAAATTCGAAGAAATATCAGAGCTATACCGGCTTCAGCAGCGCGCCATCAGCGCCTGCGGACGCATCGTTGGACGGTGCGATCGCCCAGGCTATGCATGATGCCCTCGCGCACCTGTACCCGTTCAAGGCAGCTGATGTTCGCAGTGTCTTGGACAGAGATATTGCCCGCATGTCCGGTACATCACCGACGGGCGACAAGATCGACATTGGGGCTGGACGCAAGATCGGTCAGGCGGCGGCGAAATCCATCATCGAGAAACGAAAGGATGACGGGACAAACCACCAAGAGATCAAATTCGCCGATCTGCCACCGGACAATGGGCCCCTAAAATGGTCGATTGATCCTGTCAGCAAGATTGAGACGGCACTCGGCGCTAAATGGAAAGACGTGACACCGTTCTTGCTGATGAAAGGCGATCAGTTCCGGCTCCCCGATCCGCCCAAACTCAACGATGCGCGGTATATTGCGGCGTTCGACGAGGTAAAGGACATCGGAAAGAAGGGCGTTTATCCGATGGACACCTCGCGAAAGAAGGGTGAGACGTTCCGCGCAATCTTCTGGGGCTATGACGGGACGCCAAATCTCTGCGCGCCCCCACGTCTATACAATCAGCTGGTGAGGACTATTACCGCTGATAAAAAAATATCCGATCCCGCAGAATTGGCTAGGATATTGGCTCTTTGCAACACAGCAATGGCCGATGCAGCGATTGCGGCTTGGGATTCCAAATTCACGCATCGCTACTGGCGCCCAGTAACCGGCATTCGCTGGCCAGGAATGGAAGGGGATGCAAAGGGGGATGCATCCAATGTGCCGGACCCGACGTGGGAACCGCTCGGATCGCCCAATACGGATTCGAAGAAGGCCAACTTTACCCCTCCTTTCCCCGCGTACCCGTCCGGCCATGCAACTTTCGGGGGAGCGCTGTTCCAGGTTTTGCGGATGATTTTCAAGGACACCGGCGACGATACTCCCTTCGTGCTCGTGTCAGATGAGTTCAACGGCAAGCACAAAGGGGTCAATGACGCAAAACCCCGGCGATATTTGCCGCTTTCATTCGTGGCTTTGCAGGATGCTGAGTTTGAAAATGCCTTCAGCCGTGTGTGGTTGGGTGTTCATTGGCGGCAGGATGGCGAGGACGGCATCCAGCTTGGTAACAAAGTCGGCAACTGGGCATTCCAGAATGGTTTTGCAGAGGTCTAGCCTCTGTCTCATCGAGCGGCTTCAGCGCCCGAACAAAGCAAGCAGAGGCCTCTCAGCGACGTTTACTGTGAAACTACGGTGACAGTGCACTATTTTCTTTTCGCCGCGTGCCTCGTTTTCCGGGTTTCACGTGTTGCCGATGCCCGGCGATGCTCGGCCCACGGGTGCACCGATAACCGCGACATCGACGACGCGGCAATACTCGATGAGCAGTTCTTGTGGAACACATAGTGCTCGGACGTGAAGACACCTTGGCCCGCCCGTACGGCGCTGGGTACGCGGCAGACCTGGAACGCCGGCAGGTGCACCATGCTGCGGCGGCGGCGACATGGTAAAAGTGCACTGTCGCCGTAATTCCGATCAGCCTGAGAAGTGCACTTCTTTGGATTGAGATCTCCGTGCCGGGAAACGGCGGAGCATCGAGCATGGAGATAATTAATGAAAAGTATTGAGCAATATGTAAGAACGGGCATTTCTGCGCTAGAAGAGCTGCAGGCCGCATTGAAGATTGCCATGCAGCTAGAGTTTTCTACAATCCCACCCTATCTTTGCGCTGAGTGGTCGATCAAAACTGATCATGACGGTGTTCGGGGCATGATTCACGATATTGTTGTACAAGAAATGTACCACTTCGCGTTGGCGGGTAACATGCTCACAGCAATTGGCGGCGCAGTCGATGTCGCGAACGCCACGTTTATTCCGAGCTACCCTACAGATGAGTTGCCGGGCGGTATTCCACAGGTGCTGCCGGTCGACCTCCACCCGCTATCAATGGATCAGTTGGCGGTATTCATGCAGATCGAATATCCCGAATTTCCGCCTGTTGCGCTGGGAAAGTCGACCGGTCCGGCGACAATTGGTGAATTTTATGATGCAATAGCTAGTGGTTTTTCGTCCCTGAATCCTACCTTTGATCCGAATGCCTTTTTTGTCGACGTGCCTGATGCGAGCCCGATCAGAAGTGCCGCCGACGCGCAACTTGCGATTGCGAGAATTAAGGGCGAGGGAGAAGGAACGCCAGGCTCGCCTGACCAGCCTCCCGATGATGCAATGCTATTGGCGCACTATTACGTGTTCAAACAGATATTCCTTGGGAAAGGTCTAATTCGGGACTCATCTGGGAAATGGGCTTTCAGCGGCCCTAATATCATCCTTCCCGAAAGCTATAATTTCAGCCAATCTAAGGCCGATGCAGCAATGTCGGCCGCCTTCAATCAGGCCCTGACGGAACTGCTGATTGGGCTTCAGGAATGTTGGACCGCCGGTACGGAGCCCGACGTTGGTGCTATGGGCCAATTGGGGAGACTTGGCCGAACTCTGATAAAAGCGGGAATTCGCCCAGATTTTCTTTGGGACTCCTCTACGGCCAGGTGAGCGGAAGCGAGGCCCTAACGATTGCGCGGTTCGCAAGGCTCACCCTTAAATAAAGAGATGGCTGGGATTCCTGGAAGCTTTTCGAACTTTCTGGGTCGCGCCTCAGCCCGAATTGCAGGCGCTTATGGGACAATTTGGGGCATTAGATTCGGTCTTAGGAAACATTTGAGGAGGCATCGACTTTCTGGCTCGCGGGTGCCTCCCCGGTCGTGAACATCAGCACGAAAGCCACCCTATAGTTCTACGTGCGAACGGCGGCTATGCGCCTCATGTCGGCCGTTGAGGTGATCTTCGCTGTTGCCCGATAGCGGACGTTGCCGGCGACCACCTTGGACGTCGTTGTTGCGCCATTTCCAGACATTCCCGATGCTTTTCAGGAGCGGACCTTCGTTTATCGTCCGGAACCGACCCGTTGCGACCTTGGGCGTTGCAGACTTGAACCTCCAAATCGAGGTCGGGAACCTGACCTTCAGCGCAAGAGCATTCGGGGGTGCGCTCGCGTGAGGTCATTCACCACATTTGGCGGCGACCCGCAGATGCTTTTTCGTGTTATGATGGGCTTGCAATGCGCGTAATCTCGACCTCGGCAATATGGCAGAGGTCGACAGCTATTGCCTTGGCACAGGAAGCTTTCGCCCCCAGCACTTGATCGCCTCCGAAACGTGGGTGTGCTGCTTTCCCTGACTGACCCGGGCGAGGAGGTTGTCCATGTCCACGAGTAGTGTTGACCGCCCGCTGCAGCCGGGTGACCGGGCACCGAATGTTGTGCTCAATGCGATCTCACGCGAAGGCAAGATCGCACTCGATGATTTTCGAGGCCGTAGCCCGTTGTTGATCGGTTTGTTCCGAGGCCTGCACTGTCCGTTCTGCCGGCGCCATGTCGCGGCGATGGCGCAACTTAAGCCGGCCCTGCGTGAGAAAGGCGTCGAATGCCTGGCGGTGGTCAATACGCCGGTCGAGCGGGCGCGGCTCTATTTCCGTTACCACCCGGCACCCGATCTTCTCGCCGCATCCGACCCGGAGCGCGCCTCGCACCGTGCTTTCGGCTTGCGCGAGGTCGGGATGGACACGGTCATGGCGATACCGTTCCATCTCCCGGGCGAGTTGCCCGAGCCTATGGACGTCATGGCAATGAATGAATTTCTTAACAAGAAGGAAGGATATGAGATTACGGAAGTCGATCAGCAGGCGATGGCTTCCAGCCAGGCGCAGCTTGTCGGTCAGTTCCTAATCGACCGGGCGGGCATCGTACGCTGGAACTTCACTGAAGTTCTGGAGGATGGCCTCAACACCTTCAGAGCGCTGAATCCCGAGGAATTGATGTCGGCAGCTTCCCAAGTTGCACATTAATAGGCTGCGGAAATGGGCTGCTAAAAACTCGCTCGACGGGCACCGTCCTGTGGTGAGCGCAATCGTCCGCAGGGCATCCAGTTTGGCTGGGGAACCTGGATTCGAACCAGGACTAACGGAGTCAGAGTCCGTGGGTCTACCGTTAACCTATTCCCCAGCAGGCGCGGTTGTTGAAAACCGCGCGGGCAGGGCGACGATGTCGCCGCGCGTGCCTTGTAGCCGCCGCCGGAAAATAGTCAACCCTGTGTCTAGGCTCAATCGTCGGCTTCCGGCGCTTCAACTCTCACTCCGGCTGAATTGCGAGCGCTCGAAATAGAGCACCACGCCGAGCGCGATCAGCAGCGGGATGATCAGGTAGAACAGCCGGAATACCAGGAGCGCCGCCAGCACGCCGACCTGGTCCATATGTGACAAGCCGGCGAGGAACACCACCTCGAAGACGCCGAGCCCGCCCGGCGCATGCGAGATCTGCGCGATCGAGAACGACACCAGGAACACGCCGAGCACGATGAAATAGCCGGGATTGCCGGTGGCGGGCAGGGCAAAGAAGATGATCGCCGCCGCGGCCAGCAGCTCGATCGGGCCGACCAGCAATTGCCGCGCCACGATCGGCAGCGCGGGATAGTGCAGCTGAAAGCTGCCAATCCTCAGCGGCCTCAGATGCAGCCAGCTGCCGAAGACATAGGCCGCCACCACGAGCAGCATGGCAAGCCCTGCCGCTTGCGACAGCTTGTGGTGCGGCGTGCCGGAAAACCGGTCGATCACCTCAGGCTCGAGCAGCAGGACGATGCTTGAGACGAACAGCGTCGACAGCACGAAGGTGATCCAGCAGATCGCCACCAGAATGCCGACATCCTGCCCGGTCAGGCCCTTGGTGCCGTAGGCGCGGTAGCGGATCACTGCGCCGGAAAATACCGAGCCGCCGATATTGTGCGACAGCGCGTAGGTGGTGAACGAGCAGAAGGTGACGAACAGCCACGAGACTTTTTTGCCGATGTGCAGCAGCGCGATGTGGTCGTAGCCGGCGAGCGAGGCATAGGCGATGACCGAGCTCAGCGCCGCCAGCACCCAGCCGCGCGCCGGGATGGCGATTATGCCGGCCCAGACGTCGTCGAGCGAGATGCCGCGTAATTCGTGCAGCAACAGCCACAGCGAGAACACCACCGCGGCGATGCCGATGACGGGCCAGAAATAGCGCCTCCAGTTCATGGCGTGAGGATCATGCGTTGCAGCCCGTACCCGTTTTCCGGTTCGCAGCAGGCAAACCGCCCGCGGTCCCGAATGTTTCACCCCTCCATTTCAGAAATGCCTCATTGAAGCCGGCTATTCAACCGGGAACGCTCGCCATCATCGGGCCGAGGGCAGGGGCGAGACAACGCCGCCGGCAAAATTCGCCGCGAGCACTCTTGGTGATCCGGCCCGGCGCTGATAGTCTGGCCGCAACTTGAACATGTAAAAGCGCCTGCTGCGTCCGGTCTCGGTTCGCGCGGCGCCGGAAGGAACGACAGTGGAAGACCACGAAGCCGGCGCTGGTGCGCCGGAAGTGGGCGTGTCCAGGGGTTCGCCGCCGCCCGGCCAGGCAAGCCCATCCGCCGGACGCTACGGCCGTCAGGTGCAGCCCCGGTCCGGCAATGGACAGGCTGGCGACACGTCCCACGATCACAAGGGTCAGAACGGCCCTCATCAGAACGGCAAACCCAAGAAGCGGCGCAAGCGTCGGCGCGGGCGCAAGGTTTTCGCACGCGACGAGGCTCGTCCGGTAATAACAGGCACTTCGGTGCCCGCCGCCGGCGCGCCCCCGGCCGCTCGCCAGCCCCAGCCAGCTGCTTCGATCGCGCCTCCATCTCCAATCACGCAATTGCCTCCAGCCTCGCCAAGGCTGGGGCAAGGTCCCCGCACGCCGCCACCGCTGCAGGAATTGCCGGTATTTGCCGCACTCGACCTCGGTACCAACAATTGCCGCCTGCTAGTCGCGGTGCCGACGCGTCATGGCCAGTTCCGCGTCATCGATGCCTTCTCGCGCATCGTCAGGCTGGGCGAGGGCCTTACCGCCAATGGCCGGCTTGGCGACGCCGCAATGGACCGCGCGGTCGAAGCGCTGAAGATCTGCGGTGACAAATTGCGCAACCGCAAGGTCAGGAAGGCCAGGCTGATCGCCACCGAGGCTTGCCGCACCGCCGCCAACGGCGTCGAGTTCCTCGAGCGCGTCGAGCGCGAGGCCGGCCTGAAGCTCGAGATCATCGACCGCCAGACCGAGGCGCGGCTGGCGGTGTCGGGCTGCGGCTCGCTGGTCGAGCGCGACACGCAAGGCGTCGTGCTGTTCGACATCGGCGGCGGCTCGTCCGAAATCGCGCTGATCGACCTCACTGGTCACCGCTCGCCAAGGCTTGCCAACCATATCGTCTCATGGACATCGCTGCCGGTCGGCGTCGTCTCGCTGGCCGAGCGTTTTGGCGGCCGCACGGTGACGCGCGATATCTTTGGCGCCATGGTCGAGGATGTCGCAATACGGCTGCGTGCCTTCGACGGGCGCGACCGTCTGAGCCACCTCCTGTCTAGCCCGAAATTCCATTTGCTCGGCACCTCGGGTACGGTGACGACGCTGGCCGGCGTTCACCTCGATCTCGAACGCTACGACCGCCGCCGCGTCGACGGGCTGTGGATGGATCGCAACAGCGTTGACCGCATGGTCGAAAAGCTGGTCGGCTGGGATTTCCAGCAGCGCGTCGCCAACCCTTGCATCGGCGCCGACCGCGCCGACCTGGTTCTGGCCGGCTGCGCAATATTGGAGGCGATCCGCGCCGTCTGGCCGTCGGAGCGGCTGCGTGTCGCCGACCGCGGCCTGCGCGAGGGCATATTGAGCGAATTGATGGCCGATGATGGCGTCTGGCGGCGAGGCCGGCAATGACCAAGAAACCGGAAAGACCGAGCTCCGCCGGCATTCGCGTGCTGAAGACGAAGATCAAGAAGAAAAGCGGGCTGAAGGAATCGTCGCGCCGCTGGCTGCAGCGCCACATCAACGATCCTTATGTCCAGCGCTCGAAGGCCGACGGCTATCGCTCGCGCGCGGCCTACAAGCTGATCGAGATCGACGACAAGCACCATTTGCTCAAGCCAGGCATGAAGGTGATCGACCTGGGTGCGGCACCCGGCGGCTGGTGCCAGGTCGCCGCAGCACGTACGAAATCTACCGCGGAACACCCGAACGTCGTCGGCATCGACTATCTCGAGATGGACGCCGTGCCGGGCGCGCCGGTGTTGCTGATGGATTTCCTCGATCCGCAGGCGCCGCAGATGCTGGCCGAGACGCTGGGCGGCCAGCCGGACATCGTGCTCTCCGACATGGCCGCACCCACCACCGGCCACAAGCGGACCGACCACATCCGCACCATGCATCTGTGCGAGGTGGCGGCCGATTTCGCGCTGTCGGTACTGAAGCCGGGCGGGCATTTTCTCGCCAAGACGTTTCAGGGCGGCGCCGAGAACGAATTGCTGGCGAGGCTGAAGCGGAATTTCCGCTCGGTCCATCACGTCAAGCCGCCGGCCTCGCGCGACGAGTCGGTAGAGCTTTATTTGTTGGCGAAGGATTTTAAGGGCGGAAACGGCGCGGCGTGAAAATCGCTCTGTAGCGATCCTTCGCGCCCCCCTCTGTCCTGCCGGACATCTCCCCCACGAGGGGGGAGATTGGCAGCTTCGGCGCGCCGTCTAATCCTGCAACGTTGAACATTGGCGAAGGCCGATGTCACGATCTCCCCCCTCGTGGGGGAGATGTCCGGCAGGACAGAGGGGGGCGCTGTCCCTCCGGCGTCCCTAAGCACGAGCAAAGGTCAACGCCCCGGCGGGCTCACCGGCTCCAGGGTCTTCGGCGGCGTCAGTCGGCCATGTCCCGACACGGCATTGCCGGCGTCCGGCGCCAGCCGCATGAACGACAGCGAGGCCGCCGCCGACACCGCCGCTACGATGAAGAAGGCGGTGTGGAAGTCGCTCAGCGTCAGCGGGCCGCCATGGATCTTGGTCGACACTTCCAGGATGCCGCCGGCCAGCGCCACGCCGAGTGCGATCGCCAACTGCTGGAACACCGCCGTGATCGGCGTCGCCTTGCTGGTGTCGGCGGCCGAAATCTCGGCGTAGGCAAGCGCATTGGTGCCGGTGAAGAACATCGAGCGGATGAAGCCACCGGCGAGCAGCATGGCGAGGATCAGCCCATAGGGCGTGTCGGGTGTGAACAGGCCGTTGATGGCGATGGACGCGGCGGCGATGAGCGAGCCTGAAATCAGCACACGGCGGAAGCCGGCGACCCTGAAGATCAGCGCGGTGACGAATTTCATGCCCATGGCGCCGATTGCCGAGACGAAGGTGATCATGCCGGACTGGAACGGCGTCAGCCCGAAACCGATCTGGAACATCAGCGGCAACAGGAATGGTACGGCACCGATGCCAATGCGGAACAGTCCGCCGCCGAGCACCGACGAGCGGAACACCCGATTGCGAAACAGCTCGAGCGCCAGCAGCGGATTCTTGGCGTGGCGTCCGTGCAGCAGGTAAAGCACCGCCGATGCCAGCCCGACGGCAACGGTGATAAAGCCGGCAGCGGGCGGCAGAGCCGGCAGGCTGACCACCGACAGGCCGAACACAATTCCGGATGCCGCCAGCCCGCTCAGCACGAAGCCGATGAAATCGAGCGGCGGTGTCTCGGCAGGGTCGGTCTTCGGCAGGAAACGCGTGGCCAGCCAGATGCCGATCAGGCCGATCGGCACATTGATCAGAAAAATCCAATGCCAGGAGAAATAGGTCGTGATGAAGCCGCCGACCGGCGGGCCGACCAGGGGGCCGACCAGAGCCGGGACGGTCAGCCACGACATGGCGGCGACGAGTTCGCTTTTCGGCGTCGCGCGTACCAGCACCAGACGCCCGACCGGCGTCATCATGGCGCCGCCAATGCCTTGCAGGAAGCGTGAGACCACGAAAGCCGGCAGCGAATTGGAAATGGCGCACGCGACTGAACCGACGATGAACACGGCGATAGCGGCACGGAAGACATTCTTGGCCCCAAAGCGGTCGGCCATCCAGCCGCTGATCGGAATGAAGATCGCCAGCGATACCAGATAGGCGGTCAAGGCCAGCTTGAGCGCGATCGGGGTGGTGTGGATGTCGATGGCGATCGCCGGCATGGATGTCGCAATGACGGTCGAATCCATGTTTTCCATGAATAGAGCGACCGCCAGGATAAGCGGAATGGTGCGGTTCACGATGGATCCGGCCTTGAAATGTGCGTCGCGATTGCTTGCCGGCCTCGGGGGCCAAACCGACAGCTAGGGCGGTTATCATGGCTTGGCCCGGATGTCGCATTAATTTGCTGTCACGTTTGTGCGAACCGCAAGTCTTGCCGCACCTGCGGCAAATACAGCTTTGCCACTACACAACCATCGGCTTTTCAACGGCGACGGGACGTGTTACGAGCCAGCGCCAATCCTGAAAGGGAAGAAGACGAGTCGGCGCTGTCCATCAGGGCGAGCGCCTTTCCTGCATTCCGAGGGCTGGCCATGGCAAAAATCATCGAGACGTCCACCGGCGCATTGGCGCTCACCTTTGACGACGTGCTGCTGCAGCCGGGTCATTCCGAGGTTATGCCCGGCGAGACCGACATCCGCACCCGCATCGCCGGCGACATCGACCTCAACGTGCCGATCCTGTCGGCCGCCATGGACACGGTTACCGAGGCGCGGCTTGCGATCGCCATGGCCCAGGCCGGCGGCATCGGTGTCATCCACCGCAATTTCTCGCCGGCCGAACAGGCCGAGCAGGTGCGGCAGGTGAAGAAATTCGAATCCGGCATGGTGGTCAACCCTGTCACCATCGGTCCCGAGGCAACGCTTGCCGATGCGCTGGGTCTGATGCGCACCTACAGCATCTCGGGCATTCCGGTGGTCGAGAACGGCGGCAGCGGCGGTCACACGGTCGGCCGGCTCGTCGGCATCCTGACCAACCGCGACGTCCGCTTCGCCTCCGACCCGGCGCAAAAGGTCTATGAACTGATGACCCGCGAGAACCTGATCACGGTCAAGGAGAACGTCGATCAGGACGAGGCCAAGCGGCTGCTCCATCAGCACCGCATCGAGAAGCTGGTTGTGGTCGACCGGGACGGCAATTGCGTCGGGCTGATCACGGTCAAGGACATCGAGAAGTCGCAGCTCAACCCGCACGCCACCAAGGATGCGCAGGGACGCCTGCGCGCCGCCGCCGCCACCAGTGTCGGCGATGACGGTTTCGAGCGGGCCGAGCGCCTCATCGACGCCGGCGTCGACCTTCTGGTGATCGACACCGCGCACGGTCATTCGCAGCGCGTCCTGGATGCGGTGACGCGGGCCAAGAAGCTGTCCAACTCGGTTCGCATCCTGGCCGGCAACGTCGCGACCGCGGAAGGCACCTTGGCGCTGATCGATGCCGGCGCCGACGCGGTCAAGGTCGGCATCGGACCGGGTTCCATCTGCACCACCCGCATCGTCGCCGGCGTCGGCGTGCCGCAGCTCTCGGCGATCATGTCAGCGGTCGAGACAGCGCATAAATCGGGCGTCTCGGTCATTGCCGATGGCGGCATCAAATATTCGGGTGATCTCGCCAAGGCGCTGGCCGCCGGCGCCAGCGCGGCGATGATCGGCTCGCTGCTGGCCGGCACCGACGAGAGCCCGGGCGAGGTCTATCTGCACCAGGGCCGCTCCTTCAAAGCCTATCGCGGCATGGGCTCGGTCGGCGCGATGGCGCGCGGCTCCGCCGATCGTTATTTCCAGGCCGAGGTGCGCGACACGCTGAAACTGGTCCCGGAAGGCATCGAAGGGCAGGTCCCATACAAAGGACCTGTGTCTGGCGTGCTGCACCAGCTTGCAGGCGGCCTGAAAGCCGCTATGGGTTATGTCGGTGGCCGCGACCTTGCCGATTTCCGCGAGCGCGCCACTTTTGTGCGGATATCCAATGCCGGACTTCGTGAAAGCCACGCCCATGACGTCACGATTACCCGCGAAAGCCCGAATTATCCTGGCGGAGCCTGACCGTCATGCGTCCTGGCGCAATCTGGCGGCAATGATCCTGCGGCTGTCGCGCCACGCGGCCGCACTCTGTGTCGCCGCCGTGGCGGTTTTCATCATCATGACGGCGATGGAGTTCCTCTATTTTCGCCAATTGAGCGGCGGTCTGCCGTCGCTCGACATGCGCTATGCCGGTTTCACTCCGGATGAGGGCATGGCCTGGCTAACGGCCCTCGGCCGGCGCGGCAGCGAGATTATTCTCGTCTGGCATTACCTGACCTTCGACCTGCTGTTTCCGGCGCTGCTGTCGCTGACGATGGTAAGCCTGATCCTGGCCACGGGCCGGCGGCTGAAGAATTTCCGTGCACTGCCTGCGCAAACCCAGTCGATATTCGCGGTTGTGCTGGTGCTGCCCTACCTGCTTACCGACTATGCCCAGAACATTGCCGTGGCTCGTCTTTTGTCCGATTTTCTGTCGGCCAATCCGGATTCGCTATCCTTCGCCTCGGCGCTGATCGTCACCAAATTCGCCCTGCTGGCGATACCGGTGACCGTCATTGCGGCTTTCACTCTGATGGCTCAGAAACGGCCTTGAAGGGTGGGTGACAACGACAGGGGGCGTCTTGAACCAGACCGCGATCTTCTGGCCGATGCTGGCGCAGGTGCTGCTGGTCTATATCGTCTATGTCGTAATGGGCCGGCGCCGCCATGGCGCGGTCAGATCGGGCGAAGCCAAGACCGGCCAGTTCAAGACGCGCTCGACGGAGCCTGGGTCCAGTATCACCGTCGCCAACAATCTGAGCAACCAGTTCGAACTGCCGGTGCTTTTCTACGTCTTATGCTTGACGCTGCACGTGACCAATAGCGTCAATTATCTGACCTTGGCACTGATGTGGATCTTTGTAGTCTCCCGCTATCTTCACTCATCGATCCACTTGACCAGCAATCGGCTAATCTTTCGTAGCAGGGCATTCTACCTGGGCGCGGTAGTTCTTGCACTTGGCTGGATATGGCTGGCGCTGCATCTGCTCGGCTTGGTCTGAGCAAGCTCAAGGCTACAAATCGAACACAGCGATTTTGCGCTTGTCGAACCTGATGGCGAGTTCGCCGCGCACCAGCTTGAGCGCGGCCTCGCCGAAGACGGCACGCCGCCAGCCCTGCAATGCCGGCACGTCGGCTTCCTCGCCCTCGGCAGCGATGCGGTCGATGTCGTCACTGGAGGCGAGTACCTTCGATGCGACGCCCTCCTTTTCTGCAACGATCCGCAGCAGCACCTTCAGCAACTCCGCCGCGGCGCTTGACCCCTCCGGCGGCTGGAAGCTCTTCGGCAGCTTCGGCATCTCTTCCCTGGGCAGGGCAAGGGCAGCGTTTACCGCGCCAAGCAGTGCCGTCGCCGTCGACGAGCGCTCCCAGCCCTTCGGCGTGGTACGCAGCTTGCTCAGCGCCGCAGCGTCGCGCGGCGCCTGCTGCGCCACTTCGTAGATCGCATCGTCCTTGAGCACCCGGCCGCGCGGCACGTCGCGCTCGCGCGCTTCGCGTTCGCGCCAGGCGGCCACCGCCTGCACGATCGCCAGTTCCTGCGGCTTGCGCAGCCGCATCTTGAGCCGCTTCCAGGCATCCTCGGGATGCGGATCGTAGGTCTCGCGCGAGGTCAGCACGTCCATCTCCTCGTTCAGCCAGTGGGCGCGGTTTTCCCGCACCAGCTCGGCGCTGAGATGCTTGTAGACCTCGATCAGGTGGGTGACGTCGGCGAGCGCGTAGTCGAGCTGCTTTTCGGACAGCGGACGGTGGCGCCAGTCGGTGAAGCGCGAGGACTTGTCGAGCCGCGCGCCGGTGATGCGCTGCACCAGCTGGTCGTAGGAAACGCTGTCGCCGAAGCCGCAGACCATCGCCGCGACCTGGGTGTCGAACACCGGATGCGGCACCAGATCGCCGAGATGCACAATGATTTCGATGTCCTGACGCGCCGCATGGAAGACTTTGACGATCGCCTCGTTGGCCATCAGCCTGAAGAACGGTTTCAGGTCGATGTCGGCCGACAGCGGATCAATCAGCGCCGTCACCCCGGGCGCTGCCATCTGGATCAGGCACAGGATCGGCCAGAAGGTCGTTTCGCGAATGAATTCGGTATCGACGGTGACGAATTCCGCCCTTTCGAAAGCGGTAATAGCGGTCTCGAGTTCTTTCTGGGTGGTGATGACGTGCATCAAATCGCTTTTGGCAAGGGATAGGGTCTCTTTCAATTTCAGCCGCGCGCGCTTTCGTCAAGCGCAAGCACCTCTATCCAGGCTTTGCAGGTTCATCGGGATCGGCATTCCGCTTCGCCAACCGGGCAAAAACCGTCGACGTGCGCAACAGCGCCGTAAAACGGCTGCGATGGGTGGCCGGCACGGCGGAGCGCGCCTGCATCCGGTAAAGGATGACGGCCACGAAGATCGCATAGACGGTGGCGCTGAACACGAACAGCGCGCTCGGCCCGAAAAATTGCATCACCGTCGAGGCGGCGAACGGGCCGCCGATGGCGCCGAAGGAATAAAACAGCATCAAGGCTGCATTGATCAGCACGAACTCGCCCTTGTCGGCGCGGTCGTTGGAATGCGCCGCCGAAAGCGAATAGAGCGGCATGGCGAAGCAGCCGAAGATGAAGACGAGCAGGAAGTTGAGGAACGGACTGCCGCCGGCCACGAACGCCAGCGCCAGTGCCGCCACCATCGCACAGCACGTCGTCATCAGCAGCACCGAGCGCCGGTCCCAGCGGTCGGAGAGATAGCCAAGCGGGTACTGGATGATGGCGCCGCCGAAAATGCCGACGCTGACGAAGGTGACGACGTCGGCGACCGACATGCCGATCTGCTCGGCATAGACCGGCGACAGGGTGCGGAAGGCGCTGTTGGTGACGCCGACGGCGATACAGCCGAAGCAGCCGAGCGGCGAGATCCGCCAGACGCGCGCCAAATCGAGCTTGACGTCTTCCGGCGGCGTAGGATTGGAGCGGTCGCCGAGCGAAACCGGCACCAGCGAAACGGTGATCATCATCGACATGATGGCGAAGATGGCAAAGCCGCCGGCGCCAAAGATCGGGATCAGGAACTGGGCGCCCGTCACCGAGCCGATGTCGACCATCCGATAGATGGCAAGCACCCGCGCCCGGTCGGTGTTGGTGACACCGGAATTCAGCCAGGCTTCCATGATGGTGAACAGGCCGGCAAAGCAGAACCCGCCGGCAAAGCGCACGGCGCACCACATCACCGGATCGATGACCAGCACCAGCAGCAGCGTTCCCGCCGAGGCGATCGCCGCCAGTGCCGAAAAGGCGCGCACATGGCCAACGGACTTCATGATGCGGGTCACGGCAAGGCAGCCGAGCAGGAAGCCGGCGAAATAGAACGTGCCCATCAGGCCGATCGAGGAAGCGGGAAAACCTTCCTGCGCACCACGCAGCGCAATCAACGTGCTCTGCAGGCCGTTGCCGCCGAGCAGGATGCCGGCGGCGATCAGGAGGGGGATCAGCGGGCGGATGGAAGACATGAAGGAAAGCCTGTCGTTGATCCCTTCTTGAACCATCGCCTTCGCCAATGCCAGCGGCAATTCCCGGTGGCGTTGGGCCAGCCGAGGGCAACCGCGTGGCTCCGGACGCTCCGCGTTGGGAACCAAGGCGTATCTTTGTAGTTCAGTGCTGGTGGGCGAATACGCGTCTTGTGAGCTGCCGGTGTGCGGAGACGGTGTCGGGCATTGACGCGTCCGTTTCTGCTGCCCGGCCTGAAGCTCCAAAGGGAGGTCCGCCATCATGAAATTTCATCCCGCATTTGCTGCATTTGCGGTGGCCGCAGTTCTGACGGCTGGGCCGGCGCGGGCTGTCGACCTCGCCATGGTGTCCGGCGACACCGGCAACGGCCAGAGAATCCTTCGCGAGATCCTCGATCAATACGAGAAGAAGACCGGCAACAAGGTTAGCGTCGTTCCGCTGCCGCCCTCGGCGACGGACCAGTTTGGCCAATACCGGCTCTGGCTCGCCGCCGGAAGCAGCGACGTCGATGTCTATCAAACGGACATCATCTGGGCCCCCCAGCTTGCAAGGCAGTTCATCGACCTGACCGAAGCGACCAAGGATGTCGTTGGCGCCCATTTCCCATCGATCATCAAATCGCAGACCGTGGACGGCAAGCTCGTGGCCTTGCCGATATTCACCGACGCTCCGGCGCTCTACTATCGCAAGGATCTCCTCGACAAATACGGCGCCAGGGTCCCGGCCAGCTGGGCCGAGCTTGCCGACACCGCCAAGCTTGTCATGGACAAGGAGCGCGAGGCCGGCAACAAGGACATGTGGGGCTTCGTTTTCCAAGGCAACGCCTATGAGGGGCTGACTTGCGATGCACTCGAATGGGTGAAGTCGAACGGCGGCGGCCAGATTATCGAACCGGACGGCAGGATCTCCATCAACAATCCGCAAGCAGTTGCGGCGCTGGAAATGGCGAGGAACTGGGTGGGAACCATCTCGCCGCCCGGCGTTCTGGCCTACCAGGAAGAAGAGTCGCGCGGTGTCTGGCAGACCGGCAACGCCGTCTTCATGCGCAACTGGCCCTACGCCTACGCGCTTGGCAACAGCGAAAGCTCCCCCATCAAAGGCAAGTTCGAGGTGACCACGCTGCCGCCGGGGTCGGGTGAGGGCGCGCGCCCGGCAGCAACGCTTGGCGGCTGGAATCTCGCGGTTTCCAAATATTCGAAGAACCCGGATGCAGCGATCGAGCTGGTCAAATGGATCGCCTCGCCTCAGATGCAGAAGTACCGCGCCTTGAAGGGGGCATATCTGCCGACCATCGAGGCACTCTATGACGATGCCGACATCGCCAGCGCGCAGCCGGTGATTCCGCGCTGGAAGGAAGTCGTCATCAACGCGGTGCCGCGTCCCTCGGCCCAGGCCAAGAGCCGGTACAATGAGGCATCGAGCGAGTTCTGGACCGCCGTCCACAACACCATTTCCGGCGAGGGCGCAGCCGCCGACAACCTTGCCGATCTGGAGTTCTCCTTGACCAGGCTCAAGGGCACCGCCTGGTGACCTCGCCGCGCTCAGGCTCGCTGCTAGCGCGTCAGCGTACGCGCTCGGCATGGCTGCTGCTTGCCCCGATGCTCATCGTGCTCGCCGCCGTTGCCGGCTGGCCGTTGATGCGCACGATCTATTTCGGCTTCACCGATGCCTCGCTCGCCGATCTGGAAGCCCGCCGCTGGGTTGGCTTCGCCAACTATTTCTCCGTTCTGCAAATGCCGAGCGGCCGCGTCGTCTATGACGGGCTGCTCGCCGATCCGGTCTGGTGGCGCGCTGTCTGGAACACGGTGCGCTTCGCGGTGATTTCGGTGACCTGCGAGACGGTGCTCGGCATGATCGTCGCGCTGGTGCTCAACGCTAAGTTTCGCGGCCGCGGCATCGTGCGCGCCGCGATCCTCATCCCTTGGGCGATCCCGACGATCGTCTCGGCGAAAATGTGGCAGTGGATGCTCAACGACCAGTTCGGCATCATCAACGACGTCCTGCTCAAGCTCGGCCTGATCAGCACAAAAATCGCCTGGACGGCCAGCGCCGACACGGCGATGGTCGCCGTCCTCGTTGTCGACATCTGGAAAGCGACCCCGTTCATGGCGCTTCTCATTCTCGCCGGCCTCCAGATGCTTCCACAAGAAATCTACGAAGTCGCCAAGCTCGACGGCGTCGGAGCGTGGAGAATTTTCTGGAAGATCACCTTGCCGCTCATCCGGCCGGCGTTGATGGTGGCCATGATCTTTCGCGGTCTCGATGCCCTGCGCATCTTCGATCTGATCTACGTGCTTACGCCAAACAACTTACACACGAAGTCGATGTCGGTGTTTGCCCGCGAGAGCCTGTTTGAGTTCGACAAGTTTGCCTACGGTTCCGCTGCCTCGACGCTGCTCTTCCTCATCCTCGCTTTGCTGACCATGCTCGTTCTGTGGCTCGGCCGGATAAGACTGGACAAGGACTATTGATCATGTGGAGCTGCTGACCATGTGGATCGTCAAGCGCACGGCCTTCTACCTCCTCGTCGCCGTCATCGTCGTGGTCGCGGTGTTCCCGTTCTACTATGCCATCATCACCAGCCTGAAATCGGGGACGGCGCTCTTCCAGATCGACTATTGGCCGACGACGATTACCTTCAGCAACTACAGGACCGTGTTCACCGAGGGGACCTTCCTGCGCAACCTCGTGAACTCGCTGTTCATCTCGAGCGCTGTTGTCGTCATTTCGCTGTTCCTGGGCGTCACCGCCGCCTATGCGCTGGCGCGCATCCGCTTCCGCGGCCGCTCGGCTCTGCTCCTCATTATCCTGTCCGTCTCGATGTTCCCGCAATTGGCGGTGCTTGCCGGTCTTTTCGAGTTGATCCGCACCTTCGGCCTCTACAATTCGCCGTTCGCGCTGATCTTGTCCTACATGATCTTCACCTTGCCGTTCACCGTCTGGGTGCTCACCGCCTTCGTTCGCGACCTGCCGATCGAGCTGGAGGAAGCGGCAATCCTCGATGGCGCCACGCCCTGGATCATCATCAGCCGCGTCTTCCTGCCGCTGATGTGGCCGGCGCTGGCGACCACCGGGCTTCTCGCCTTCATCGGTGCGTGGAACGAGTTCCTGTTTGCCCTGACGTTTACCTCCAGCAACGAGCAGCGAACCGTGCCTGTGGCGATCGCGCTGCTCTCCGGCAACTCGCAGTTCGAGATCCCGTGGGGCAACATCATGGCCGCATCGGTGATCGTCACCGTGCCGCTTGTCGTCCTTGTCCTGATCTTCCAGCGCAAGATCATCTCCGGTCTCACGGCGGGCGGGGTGAAGGGGTGAGTGCATAGTTGAACTGCCGGCACGGAGCAGCGAACTCAGGTTAACGCCTCTGGCATAAATTGATGCCGGTGGGACAGGGACGGGAAGAACGCTAACTCGACCCGGCCGCCGCTTGCCTTGACAAATGCACCCTCTCATGTGCTTTTCGCGCAAATTTTCAGGCTGGGCCATCATGCCTTGGCCGCAACCCAACATCCGGACTTTAAGAATGACAATGCATCGTTACCGCAGCCATACCTGTGCCCAATTGAGGAAGGCGGACGTCGGCTCGACCGTGCGCCTGTCGGGTTGGGTGCATCGCGTGCGCGACCATGGCGGCCTGCTGTTCATCGATTTGCGCGACCATTACGGCCTGACGCAGATCGTCGCCGATCCGGATTCGCCCGCCTTCAAGATTGCCGAGACGCTGCGCGGCGAATGGGTCGTCCGCGTCGACGGCGAGGTCAAGGCGCGCCTCGCCGACACCGTGAACCCCAATTTGCCGACCGGCGAGATCGAGATTTTCGCGCGCGAGATCGAGGTGCTGTCGGCGGCCAAGGAATTGCCGCTGCCTGTCTTCGGCGAGCCGGATTACCCGGAGGACATCCGCCTCAAATACCGCTTCCTCGATCTGCGCCGCGACACGCTGCACAAGAATATCGTCGCGCGCACGAAAATCATCGCCGAGATGCGAAAGCTGATGGGCGAGGTCGGGTTCACCGAATTCTCGACGCCGATCCTGACCGCCTCGTCGCCGGAAGGGGCGCGCGACTTTCTGGTGCCGTCGCGCATCCACCCCGGCACTTTCTACGCGCTGCCGCAGGCACCGCAGCAGTATAAGCAGCTGATCATGGTGTCCGGATTCGACCGCTACTTCCAGATTGCGCCGTGCTTCCGCGACGAGGACCCGCGCGCCGACCGTCTGCCGGGTGAATTCTACCAGCTCGACGTGGAGATGAGCTTCGTCGAGCAGGAGGATGTGTTCACCACCATGGAGCCGGTGATGCGGGGGGTGTTCGAGACCTTTGCCGCCGGCAAGCCGGTGACGCAGAAGTTTCCGCGCATCGCCTATGATGTCGCCATGCGCAAATACGGCACTGACAAGCCGGACCTGCGCAACCCGATCGAGATGCAGGCCGTCTCCGATCATTTTCGCGATTCCGGCTTCAAGGTATTCGCCAACATCCTTGCCAACGATCCGAAGGCCGAGGTCTGGGCTATTCCGGCCAAGACCGGCGGTTCGCGCGCCTTCTGCGACCGCATGAACTCATGGGCGCAAGGCGAGGGCCAGCCAGGGCTGGGCTATATCTTCTGGCGCAAGGAGGGCGAGAAGCTTGAAGGCGCCGGGCCGCTGGCCAAGAACATCGGCGAGGAGCGCACCGAGGCGATCCGCCAACAACTCGGCCTTGCCGATGGCGATGCCGCCTTCTTCGTCGCCGGCGATCCGAAGAAATTCGTCTCCTTCGCTGGAGCGGCGCGCACCCGCGCCGGCGAGGAGCTCAATCTTGTCGACCGTGATCGCTTCGAATTGTGCTGGATCGTCGACTTCCCGTTCTTCGAATGGAACGAGGAGGAGAAGAAGATCGACTTCGCGCACAATCCGTTCTCGATGCCGCAAGGTGGCATCGATGCGCTTAACGGCGAGGATCTGCTCGGCATCAAGGCGTTCCAGTACGACATGGTCTGCAACGGTTTCGAGATCGCCTCGGGCGGCATCCGCAACCATCTGCCGGAAACCATGGTCAAGGCCTTCGAAACCGTCGGGCTGGACCGCGCAACGGTCGAGGAACGCTTCGGCGGCCTTTACCGTGCCTTCCAGTATGGCGCGCCGCCGCATGGCGGCATGGCGGCCGGCATCGACCGCGTCGTCATGCTTCTGGTCGGCGCAAGGAACCTGCGCGAAGTGACAATGTTTCCGATGAACCAGCAGGCCTACGATCTGTTGATGAACGCGCCGTCGGAAGCCAGCCCGCAGCAGCTTCGCGAATTGTCGCTGCGCGTCGTGGCGACGAAGAAAGAGCTTTAGGAAACGCTCCGAACCGGTTCTGTTGAGTCAAAGCCCGGCATCGCTGCCGGGCTTTTGCTTTGGGATCTCGGTCAGTCTTCGTTCGCCGTAACCGTCACGTCGAGCGTTTTCGGCAGGTCGAGCGGGTTGGACATGGCGCCCGCCATGATCAGCGCGAACGGCACCGCTGCCGGCGGCTCGGCCGAGACCTCGATGCTTTGCGGATCGTCGAGGAACTTGTTGACCGCGGCCGAAACCTGCGCCGTCAGTTCCGGATTGTTGAGCTGCGCCATGCCGAAGGGTACGATCGCCTTGGCCTGGTTGGCGATGTCCTTGCCGGACATGCCTTGCTGCTTGCCGGCATAATCGAGCACCTTTTTGGTCAGCGAATCGTCGTCGAAGCGGATCGAGGCGCTGTTGAACGAAAGCTGCTGCAGCAGCCCGAGCATGGCCATGCCTTGCGCGGAATTGTCGGCGCCTTCGGGCTGCGCTGCCATCTTCTTCTGCATCTCCTGCATTGATTTGATGACGTCCAGCGTGTAGCCGCCGAGATCGAAGGTCATGCCGAGAGTGCCGGCATTGTCGACCGATATTTCGTATTTCGACAAGTCCATCCTGCCGTCGGTAGGCTGCCAGGTGCCTTCCATCTCAAGATTGCCTGATATGTTCTGGTAGCCGAGCGCGTTGATGACTTCCTTGGACTTCGGATCTTCGACCAGGGTCAGGTCGGCAGTGAATTTTTCCGTAGTGCCGGAAAACTCCATGGCCTTGCCGTCGGCCGGCGGCGTGATTGCGATGGCAAGCCCGTCCATCGAGAACGCTGTCTTGTCGGCGACCTTGACGGTCATGTTTTCTAGCTCCGCCGATTTGTACATCATCAGCGAGCCCAGCGGACCGGTTGCGCCTTCGGCCGGAACCGTCATGTCGTGGATGACGAAGGGGCTGAGATTGAGCGTGACGCCGTCTTCGCTGTGTTCGAACGGCGACGTCGATACGGTCGCGATTTGATAGCCGCCATTGGCTTCGGTCACCCCTTCGAGCTTGACGTCGCCGATCTTGAGCGCCTCCTTTTCGGCCGCCGGTTTGACCGCTACGCCTTGCAGAACCATGCTGGAAGTGTCGCCGGTTACTCCGGTCCAGGAGAGGTCGACGCCCTGGGCGGCGAGGGCAGCCTTCAGCCGGTCGGCGACCGCGGTATCCTGCGCGAACGCCGCATTCAGCGGCAGCGTCAGCAAAAAGGTCGAAAAAGCCAGTCTTTTAATAAGTGTCGAGTGTCTGATCGTCATCGAGAGCTCCCCTGAGAGTGTCCTGAAATTCTTTTCAAATCGTCGCGTCGTCACCATTCGGTGACGAACTGGACCGGAAAAAGGCGGGCCTCGGCACAATGGTCGAAAATCGCGGCCAAAGGCAAACCCGATCCATCAGGCTTGCGATAGAAGCAGGATGTAACGGATTGATGTTGGCCGGCGTCGCGACGCTTCCAATTCCTGTTGCATAATGGATGTCGCGCAAAAATGTGCAGCGGTTTTGCGATAACGACATGCATCAAAACAGGACCTAAAGCGTCGCATGGGGCCGGTAGAACGCTATGCGCTTTAGGAGCACGCATACCGGTGCCTCTTGCCGCGAATCACCCGCTCGGCTAGTGCCAGCCCATGGGAAAAAGGCTTTTGCCGCCTGAAACTGGCGGCGGCGACAATATCGAGCCGGTCGATCTGAAGAAGGCGCTGGAAGAGCGCTATCTCGCCTACGCGCTGTCGACCATCATGCACCGGGCGCTGCCGGATGTGCGCGACGGGTTGAAGCCGGTGCATCGTCGCATCATGCATGCCATGCGCCTGTTGCGGCTTAACCCCGACCAGGGTTTTGCCAAATGCGCCCGCATCGTCGGCGAGGTGATGGGCAAGTTCCATCCACATGGCGACCAGTCGATCTACGACGCGTTGGTGCGGCTGGCGCAGGATTTTTCGATGCGCTACCCGCTGGTCGACGGGCAGGGCAATTTCGGCAATATCGACGGCGATAATGCCGCCGCCATGCGCTACACCGAAGCGCGCATGACCGAAGTGTCGACGCTGCTTTTGGAAGGCATCACCGAGGACGCGGTCGATTTCCGCCCGACCTACAACGAGGAAGACGAGGAGCCGGCGGTGCTGCCCGGCGCCTTCCCGAACCTGCTCGCCAACGGCTCGTCCGGCATCGCCGTCGGCATGGCGACCTCGATTCCGCCGCACAATGCGGCCGAACTCTGCGACGCCGCGCTTCACCTGATCGATCATCCGGATGCGCCCGTCACCAAGCTGATGGATTTCGTACAAGGTCCGGATTTCCCAACCGGCGGCATTATCGTCGATAGTCGTGCCTCGATCCTCGAAGCTTATGAAACCGGCCGCGGCGGCTTTCGCGTCAGGGCGAAATGGAACCAGGAGGACCAAGGCAGGGGCACCTGGAACATTGTCGTCACCGAAATCCCTTACGGCGTCCAGAAGGCCAGGCTGATCGAAAAGATCGCCGAGCTCTTGATGGCGCGCAAGCTGCCGCTGCTCGAGGATATCCGCGACGAGAGCGCCGAGGACATCCGCGTCGTGCTGGTGCCGAAGAGCCGCTCGGTCGATCCCGGCATCATGATGGAATCGCTGTTCAAGCTGACCGAGCTCGAAAGCCGCTTTCCGCTCAACATGAACGTGTTGTCGCGCGGCAAGGTGCCGAACGTGCTGTCGCTGAAAGGTGTGCTCAAGGAATGGCTGGAGCACCGCCGCGACGTCCTGATCCGCCGCTCCAAGCACCGCCTCGGCGAGATCGAAAGGCGGCTTGAGATCCTCGCCGGCTATTTGATCGCCTACCTCAACATCGACGAGGTGATCAGGATCATCCGCGAGGAGGACGAGCCCAAGCAGGTGATGATGGCCCGCTGGTCACTCACCGACACCCAGGCTGAAGCCATCCTCAACATGCGGCTGAGGGCGCTGCGCAAGCTCGAGGAATTCGAAATCCGCGAGGAATTCAATGGCCTGACCGGCGAGAAGAAGCAGATCGAGGCACTGCTTGCGTCCGACGCCAAGCAGTGGGCGACGATCAAGTGGGAAGTCGCCAACGTTCGCCAGAAATACGGGCCTGACACCGAGATCGGCAAGCGACGCACAGAGTTCGCAGATGCACCCGAACATGACCTGACCGATATCGCCCATGCCATGATCGAGCGCGAGCCGGTCACCGTCGTCGTGTCAGAAAAGGGCTGGCTGAGGGCCATGAAAGGTCATCTGACCGACCATTCGGCCCTGACCTTCAAGGAAGGCGACAGCCTCAAGCTCGCCTTCCACGCCCAGACGACCGACAAGGTGCTGGTCTTCACCACCGGCGGCAAGTTCTACACAATCGGCGCCGACCGTCTGCCGGGCGGGCGTGGCCATGGCGAGCCGATCCGCATCATCGTCGACATGGACAACGACCAGGATATCGTCACCGCCTTCGTCCATGATCCCAAGCGCAAGCTGCTGCTGGTGTCGCATGACGGCAACGGTTTCATCGTGCCGGAAGAGGAAGTTGTCGCCAACACCCGCAAGGGCAAGCAGGTGATGAACGTCAAGGCGCCCGACGAGGCCCAGCGCTGCGTGAGCGTCGCGGGCGACCATCTCGCCATTGTCGGCGAGAACCGCAAGATGCTGGTGTTCCCGCTGGCCGAGATCCCGGAGATGGGGCGCGGCAAGGGCGTGCGCCTGCAGAAGTACAAGGATGGCGGTGTTCTCGACCTCAAGACCTTCACGCTCGCAAGCGGCCTGTCCTGGCAGGATTCGGCAGACCGCACCTTCATCAAATCGCGTGACGAGCTTGCCGAATGGATCGGCGCCCGCGCCTCGGCCGGCCGCATGGTGCCGAAGGGATTCCCGAGGACTGGCAAGTTCGGGTGAAGCGGTAATCTCCCCCCTTGAGGGGGAGATGTCGCCGAAGGCGACAGAGGGGATCGGAACATCCAGACGCGACCCTTATCGCAGACAGAGGAGGCTGGCGTCTCACGCGCGGCGACCCCCTCTGGCCTGCCGGCCATCTCCCCCTCAAGGGGGGAGATTAGCAGCTGCACCCAAACATTTGGAATGTCGTCACGATTGCTGCACTATATCAGTGCATAAGCCATGCGATGGGCCAGGGAGAGTTGGGCGCTTGAAGGAAGTCAGGATACAGAAGCCGGAGCGGCAGCAGCGCCTGTTTGGCCTGTCGACGCCGCTCAGGGCCGCTGTCATTCCACCGCTCTCGGCGGCGCGCTGGCTCCTGGTGCTGATCGTTGCCGCCGGCGTTTATTTCTTCCACGGCTTCCTGTTTCCGGTCCTTGCCGCCCTGGTGATCGCTTTCGCCAGCTGGCCGCTCTATCGGCGGCTGCTCGCCGGCGTCGGCGGCAACCGCACGATTGCGGCGACGCTTGCGATCTTGTTCATCCTGACCTTCCTGGTGGTGCCGATCGCGCTTGCCGGCACCTACGCCATCAATGAGGTGCGCGAATGGGTCAACTGGGCGATCGAGACCAACCGCTACGGTGCGCCGACGCCGCACTGGATCGCCACCATGCCCGTGGTGGGCGAATGGCTCAATGAACAATGGACGGTCAACGTTGGCCACCCCGGCGGCATCGGCGAACTGATCCAGCTGATCAGTGGCGCCAATATCGGCAGCATCTATCGCGGCGTGCTTGCCGCCGGCGGCAGCGCCTTCGGCCTTTTGCTGACGCTGCTGTTCATGATGATCGCGCTGTTCTTCGCCTATCGCGACGGCGAGCATTTCGCCGGACAGGTCGATCGCCTCGGCGAACGCATCCTGCCGGCCAGATGGGAGCGGATCTCACGCGTGGTGCCGGCGACGATCTCCTCGACGGTGACCGGCATGACCGTTATCGCCATCGGCGAAGGGCTGGTACTGGGTATCGCTTACTGGTTGGCCGGCGTGCCGTCGCCGGTGACGCTCGGCGCGCTGACCGGCATCATGGCGCTGATCCCCGGCGGCGCACCGCTGTCCTTCACGCTGGTCTCGATCTATCTCGCCGCCAGCGGCTCGCCGATGGCGGGGCTGGCGCTGTTCGTCTGGGGTGCGGTCGAACTCTTCATCGTCGACAAGACATTGCGCCCGAAGCTGGTCGGCGGGCCGATAAAGCTGCCCTTCCTGCCGACTTTTTTCGGCCTGATCGGCGGCGTCAAGACAATGGGCTTTCTCGGCCTGTTCATCGGCCCGGTGCTGATGGCCCTGCTCGTCGCAATCTGGCGCGAATGGCTGCGCGAGGTGGAACTGACCGATGAGCTCGTTGCCGCCGAACCGGCGGCGCTCGATGACGCGCCGCCGCAGATCGAAATTGTCGCCGAACGCGCCACCGCGAAAAAGAATCAGGCCGGGTGACTGACGGCGAACGTGGCGCGGCGTTTGCGCCCCTCGTGCAACTGCCAGAGCGAATGGCCGATTAAGGTCATGATTAGGATCGCGCCGCCGATCAGGCTGTTGCGCGACGGCGTTTCGGCGAAGATCATCCACACCCAGACCGGTGCCAGCACGGTTTCAAGCAGGTAGAACATCGCCACCTCCGGCCCGGAGATGTATTTCGGGCCGTTGGCGAGGCAGAAGAACGAGATCGGCATGATGACGGCACCGTTGAAGACGATCCACCACGGCGCGTTGACATGAAAACCCACCTTGGAAACCATCAGGCTGGCGACGGCCAGCGGCAGGACCACTCCGATCAGCGCCGTGAAACCCATATCCTTGCCGCTGGCACGCGAGATGGTGATGGCCGCTGCGATCATGAAAGCCGAGCATAGCGCCATCAGGTCGCCGAAGAGATGTCCGGTTCCGACGGAATCGCCGACAATGATCGTCACGCCGACGATCATTAACGCCAGCGCTGCAAGCGTCAGCGGCCGTGGCCTCTCCTTCAGGAACAGCCATGACAAAAGGGCCGCGAACATGGTTGTGAAGGCCAGGATGAAAACGAGGTTAGCTGTCGAGGTGCTGTAGACGCCGGTGATGAAGGCGATCGAGCCGAGCCCGTAGAGGCCGGCAACGATGAGCCCTGACCAGCCCGGGATAAGCTGCGGTGCCTTTGCGCTCAGCGAGCGCCAGACGGCCCAGATGATGAGTGTGGCGACGAAGGTTGTGCCGGTGCGCAACAGCAGGATCGTCCATGCCTCGCCGTCGGCGAGCCGGATCAGCGGAATGTCGACGGTCAGCGTAAGCCCGCCGATGGCGGTGATCAGAAGGCCTCTCTGGTGGTCATTGTGGGAAGACATGCGGCAATTCTCGCGTAGGCTTGGAGGCGCAAAATTGACCCGCCCGGTGTTCCAGCCGATCGGCCGGAAGCCCAGCGGGCATCCTCCTCGAAACAATTTAAGGGTGAATACCGAAGGCAGGAATCAGCGCGAAACCGCTTCGTGATTGTAGCGTTCCCAGCCTTTCGGGCCGAGATGCTCCTGCGGCTGGAAGCGCATCTTATAATTCATCTTGCGCGAGCCGTTGACCCAGTAGCCCAGGTAGACATGGGGCAGGCCCATCGCCCTGGCGCGGGCGATGTGGTCGAGGATCATGAAGGTACCGAGCGAACGGTCCTCGAAGTCCGGGTTGAAGTAGGAATAGACCATCGACAGGCCATCGGCCATCTTGTCGGTGAGGGCCACGGCGATCAGTTCGCCCTGGCCCTTGCCGGTGATGAAGCTGTCGGGTCCGCGGCGACGGTATTCGATGACCTTGGTGTCGACATGGGTATCCTCGACCATCATGGCGTAGTCGAGCACGGTCATATCGGACATGCCGCCACGGCGATGGCGGGCGTCGAGATAGCTGCGGAACAGCGAATACTGTTCGGTGGAGGGTTCGGCGTCGTGCATGGCGCCGACCAGATCCGAATTATGCTGTATGACCCGTTTCATGTTGCGGCTGGCGGTGAATTCCTGCGCCAGGATGCGCACCGACACACAGGCGCGGCAGGTCTCGCAGGCCGGCCTGTAGGCGATGTTCTGCGACCGCCTGAAACCGCCCTGCGTCAGCAGATCGTTCATCTCGGGGGCCTTGTCGCCGACCAAGTGTGTGAACACCTTGCGCTCGAACTGGCCCTCGAGATAGGGACATGGCGAGGGCGCGGTCAGAAAAAACTGCGGCGACTGGGTCGGGTGCTGCGTCATCGAGCCTTGGAAACACTCCTGCGAATCGCTCTACCTTTGGCGCGGACGCCGAAAAATTCAACAGGATTGTGAAAGCCTGGTTGATTGGACGTCTTCACATTTGTGCGCAAAGGCTGCGGCCGCGCTTCAAAAGTCTGCTCAGAGGCCGCTGCGGCTGACGACGGTGCCGAGCAGCAGGTCGTGCAGCGTGCGCTTGCGGTCGGAAAACAGGCTCACCAGCAGGACCAGCGGTGAAAGGATGACATTGCCGGCCCAAAACAGCACCGAATGCACGACGGCGGTCAGCCCGTCGATGGGGCTGCCGTCAAGTCGGTCGAGCCGGATGCCCATCATCTTCATGCCGGTGGTGGCCTGGTCTTTACTGCCGAGCGTGTTCCAGATGTAGAGGATGGCGACGGCCGGCACGAGAATGGAAAACAGCATCCAGCCGAGGCCGAGCGTCAACAGCCCGAACAAGAATACCAGGATCGCGAATGGAATGGTGAGCAGCGCGACGATGAAATAGTCGATGACGAAGGCGAGAATGCGCCGCGTGCGCACGCCCTCATAGGCGCGGACATCTTCGAGCCTGCTGGTGATGATTTCGCCATCGAGAACGCGAGCGTTCATGTCATTTCCTCGTAATCGAACCCGGGTTAAGGCACGGGCCGCTTCTTGGTGAAATGGTGAAGGTTCCCGGCGGAATCAAGATCGAGCCTTTCGCCGCCGTGTAGATGGCGACGGAGCGTCTGGTGCCGTCTGACTTGTTGAATTCATGGCGCGGATAGCGTTAGCTTGCTGCGGCGCAACAAAGGGCGCCGAGCCGAGGGGACGGGGCGACATGGACTACGATATGCTGGTCATCGGCAGCGGCCCATCCGGGCGCCGCGCCGCGGTGCAGTCGGCCAAGCTCGGCAAGTCGGTGCTGGTGGTCGACAGGGGCCGGCGTCTCGGCGGCGTGTCGGTGCATACCGGCACCATACCGTCGAAGACGTTGCGCGAGACGGTGCTCAACCTCTCCGGCTGGCGTGAGCGCGGCTTTTATGGACGCGGCTACCGCGTCAAGCAGGACATTTCGGTCGGCGATCTGGTCGAGCGCCTGCACAAGACGCTCGACCATGAGGTCGAGGTGCTGCAGCACCAGTTCATGCGGAACACGGTCAAGAGTGCGCGCGCCGCGGTAAAATTCCTCGGCCCCAACAAGGTCAGCCTGACCACCGACACCGGCGACTACAGCGAGGTTGGCTTCGCCCATGCGCTGATCGCGGTCGGCACCCGGCCGCACCGGCCGCGCGACGTGCCGTTCGACAAGACACGGATCTTCGACAGCGACGAGATGCTGGAACTCGACCGCCTGCCGCGCACGCTGACGGTGATCGGCGCCGGCGTTATCGGGGTCGAATATGCGACGATCTTTTCGGCGCTCGACGTGCCGGTGACGCTGGTCGAGCCGCGTAACACAATGTTGGATTTCGTCGACCGCGAGATCGTCGACGACTTTATCCATCAGATGCGCGACCGCGGCATGACGATCAGATTAGGCAGCGCCGTCAAGGAGATCGCCTCGAAACCCGACCACGCCGAGGTGACGCTGGCCGACGGCCGCACCATACGGTCCGAGATCGTGCTTTACGCTGCAGGGCGTACCGGCAATGTCGGCAGCCTGGGGTTGGAAGCGGTCGGCATCGAGGCCGATCCCAGGGGCCGCATCAAGGTCGATCCGCAAACGTTCCAGACCAGCGCGCCCAACATCTATGCCGCCGGCGATGTCATCGGCTTTCCGAGCCTGGCCTCGACCTCGATGGAGCAGGGCAGGGTGGCCGCCTGCCATGCGTTCGGCGTGCCCTTGCCGCCGCCGCCCGAAACCTTTCCCTACGGCATCTACGCCGTGCCGGAAATCTCCACTGTCGGCCAGTCGGAGGAGCAGGTGCGCGAGAGCGGTGCTGCCTACGAGGTCGGCGTGGCGCGGTTTCGCGAGACATCGCGCGGCCACATCATGGGCGTCAACACCGGCTTCCTGAAGCTTCTGTTCTCGATCGAAACACGCCGTCTGCTCGGTGCCCACATTGTCGGCGAGGGCGCGACCGAACTCATACACATTGGCCAGGCGGTGATCAATCTCGGCGGCACTGTCGACTTCTTCGTCAACAACACCTTCAACTATCCGACGCTGGCCGAGGCCTACAAGATCGCCGGGCTGGACGCCTGGAACCGCATGGGGCGAGCGTAGCCTCGAGGCTCATCGATCTGACGCTGCAACGGCGACTGCAGGATCCGCCAGCCATTGCCTGACGATCTCGGCGTCCGGATCGCCGATTTCATGGCCGGAGGCAGTGGTGTGGGTCTCGACCTCGGCGCCATGCGAGCTCAGTAGAGCAGCCAGCGCCGGCGCGAATGCCGCGTAGGTCAGGTCTGCGGCGCCGGCGATGATCAACGCTCGCGCCTTCGACAGGTCTGCCGGCGGCACCTCGTCGAGCACCGGCATCGGACGCAGCAATGCGGCGCGCTCGATCAGGCCCGGACGCAGCAGCATGACGCTCGAGATCAGGTTGGCGCCGTTCGAATAACCGACAAAGGTCGCGCGGCTGAGATCGAAGCGGCGGCGCTTCGCGATGCCGTCGACGAAGCCCGCGAATGCGTCCGCCTCAGCATGGATGCTGGCCTGTTCGAAACGCGTCGGGGTGATTCGCGTGAACCAGCGGAACCCGTCCTCCTGAGGGATGCGGCCACGGACCGCAACCAGCGCCGCATGCGGCGCGATTTGCCGACCAAGCGGCAGCAAGGTCGTCTCGTCTACACCCGATCCATGCAGCAGGAACAGCCAGTCACCGGGTAGATTGGCGGGTCGATGTAGCCGGTAGAAAAAGCCTGAATTTTCCTGCAAAATACCGTCTTCGAGGCTCTCCTCGGCCATCGTCACATCCTTTTGATTTCGCGTTACTTTCGTTAATTTGCCGGCTTCAAAACGAAATATTTTCAAGCTCCGCGAAAGTTGATTGAACCGGGCGCATTTCAGTCCGTTTCTTTGCCGATATAATCCCCGCGGGAGGGATCGAAGCAGTGTGCGCCGGGTGGTCGCCCGAGGGGTCGCATGCCAGGCATAAACAACCAGCTTTAAGGCCTTTTATCGATGACCATGCCAGTTTCGCCGGAACGCGATACGCGTATTGACGTGTTCCGGGCTCTCGCCCTCCTGACCATCTTCATCGACCACGTGCCGGGCACCGTTTTTGAAACCCTGACCTATAAGAATTTCGGGTTTTCGGATGCGGCCGAGGCCTTCGTGCTGATCTCCGGCATGTCCGTCGCTCTTGCCTACGGTACCAAATTCCAGCCGGGAAACCGGCTGGTCGCAACGCTGAAGATGTGGCGCCGCGCCGGCGTGCTCTATGTCACTCACATCGTCACGACGATGGTGGTCATGGCCATCTTCTGCGCAGCGGCGGTGTTTGCGAAACGGCCGGACCTTCTGACGCTGATCAACATTGAGCCGCTCGTCAGGAACCCGCCGCAAGTCCTGGTCGGTATCGTCACGCTCGGCCATCAGCTCGGTTACAACAACATACTGCCGGTCTATGCGGTGCTGCTGTTGATGGCGCCGGCCTTCCTGCTGTTCATCAGTTATCGGCCACTGGCTGCGCTTGCCGTGTCCGCAGCCCTTTGGCTGGTTGCCGGAATCTACCAGATCGCGCCGCCGAACTATCCGGAGCCTGGGTTCTGGTTCCTCAATCCGTTGTCATGGCAATTGCTGTTCAATATCGGCATGGCCAGCGTGTTGCATGTGCGGCGCGGCGGCACCATCCCGGTCAATCGCTGGCTGGTCGGCGCGGCGGCCGCCTACGTGCTGACGGCGCTCGTCTGGGTGCACAGCCCGTTGTGGGGGCATGTGTCATGGCTCGACCTGCCGGTGGTGCTGACCGGTTTCGACAAGACGTTCCTGTCGTTGCCGCGGCTGCTGCACATCCTGGCGATGAGCTATCTGGTCGTCGCCTTGCCTTTCGTCTCGAACCTGTTCCGCACCGGTCGTGACAATCCGCTCGCCATATTGGGCAAACGCTCGCTGCCGGTTTTCATTGCCGGCACGGTGATTGCCATGGCGGCGCAGGTGATGAAGCTGATCAACCCGGGCGGCATTGCCTATGACAGTCTCCTGCTCGCCGCCGGCATCGCCATGCAGTTCGCGCTCGCCTTCTATCTGGAGTGGCTGTCCGCCATCGGCTGGTCCGGCAAGGGCAAGCCGGTCCGCAACGAGGCGCCGCCTGTCCGTCCATCCTTTGGCATCGGTCCCATGGCGGCCAATAGATGAGATTTGGAGCCGATCTGCCCCAGTCAGCCTGTACTTGGCGGCGGTCCGGACGATGCCCTGACGACAAGTTCGACATCGAGCGTTTCTCGCCGCACCGTGCCGTCGAAGTCGAGGATTCTTCGCGCTGCCCGGCGGCCGATCTCGGCGATCGGCTGGGCGATGGTGGTGAGCGGAGGCTCGCAAATTGCGGCTTCAGGCACGCCGTCGAAGCCGACGACGGAAACATCGCGGGGAACCGCGATGCCCCGTGCGCTGAGCCATTCCAATGCCACCATCGCGATCCGGTCCGACATCGCCAGGATGGCGGTCGGCGGCTCCGCCGAGGCGAAGATGGTTTCGAGACCAGCCTTTGTGCTCGCCTTGTCGTTTTCGGTCTCGTAGACCGGCACCTTGGCGGTGTCGACACCAAACCGGGAAAGCTCTTCGAAATAGCCGAGGAGGCGGTCACGGGTCCCGGTATAGGACGCCGTCCGGACCTGCTCGGGCGAGACAAGACCGGTGCTGTCGTCGGCGAATGCCAGCGACAACACGGCGAAGCGGCGATGTCCAAGTTCCGCCAGATGGCGCGCCGCGAGCCGGCCGCCGGCAACATTGTCGATACTGATCGCCGAGACCGTGTCGTCCTGCGAGCCGAGCTCGAGCGCGACGAACGGGAGCTTTCGTTCGCGCGTCAGCTCGACGAGGCGCGGACCGCCCTCGATGCAGAACAGGATGAAGCCGTCCACCAGGGCGCTCTGGATATTCCAGGCAAGTTTTTCCTCATTGCCAGCCGACACGAGGGCTATCCCCGCGCCGGTTGCGTCGCAGGCTTCCGAAATGCCGGCCATCATCACGCGGGCAAAGGGGTCGTCGAAGAAATAGGACAGCGGCTCGGTTGTGGCGACGCCGATTGCATTGACCTTGCCAGCGCGCAGCAGCCGGCCCTTGGGATCCGGGCCGGCGTAGCCCAGCGCCTCGGCCGCCGCCTTGACCCGCTCGCGAACTTCCTCGCGCACGATTTCGGGACGGCTGAAGACATTGGAGGCAGTGCCGTGCGATACGCCCGCGGCCTTGGCGATGTCCGCTAGCCGGATGGGTCTCCTGCCGCCTTCGGTGAGTGATGCCATTTGTTTGTCTCCAGGACTCCTGTCCGACAGTACACCGATTGCGTAGCACTTTCGTTGGATCGATTCAAATTTTTGCTTGACATTTATGGTGCGACGCGTATCATTTGAATCGATCCAAGAGCGTTGTTCACCCGTAGATTGGATCGATACAAAAAGGAGAGTGCCATGCACCCCGTCAATTATCTGTTCGAGGACATTTACCGGAACGACTGGAGCATCCGCTCGAGCGCGGAGGCCCGTAAGGGGCGCGACAGGACCGGTCCGTGGATTCGCGACCTGCGTTTCCTCGTAGGACGCAAGTGGAGCTGATCGGCGGCCTATTTTTTGTGCCCGCTGATTGGATCGATTCAAAAAACTAGAGGAGATAAGCCATGCACCCGATCAAGCATCTGTTCGAAGACATCTATCGCAATTATTGGGGCATCTCTCCGGCCACCGAACGGCCGGAGCGACGGCGTGTAGTCAAGACGACCAAGCGCGACGGCCAAGTCCGGCCCGAACGTCGCCAAGACTGACAGAGCCGGGGAACCTGGCTGCCGCGTCAAGGGCGCGGGCGTACCAGCGCCGAGGCGGCCATCACCAGCCAGCCGCCGATGAGCAACGTGCCGCCGATCGGCGCCGACATCGGGAACAGCCGCGAGCCAAGGAAGTCGCGGGCCAGAAGATCACCCGAGAACAGCAGAAGCCCGACGAGGAGGATGAGGCTTCCGGTTCGCAGCATGCTATTGCCACCGAGCAGCCCGACGGCAAGGAAGACCGGCGCATGCATGAGCAGGAAGGACGCGGCCGTACCGACGAAAGCGCCGCCGAGATGCGCCGCCGCCGCCGAAAACGCCACGCCGGTTGCGCCGCACAGGCCGCCCGCAAGAACCAGAATGCGGCCGCCTGCCGCGTGTTCATCCGTGCTCATTTCCACGTCTCCGTGATTCCTGGCGACCGCCTGAGATAGTGCCGCTAACCGTGTCAGGATTTACCGGCTTCCGCTAGCATGTCGCGTTCGCGGCGCGACTGTACCAGCCAGTTATAGGCCGCTCCGCCCGCCATCAGAACGGATGTGCCGAGAAACACCGAGCGCATACCGAAATGGCCGCCGACAAAGCCGCCCAGCAATGGTCCGGCGACCTGCCCGACATATTGCGCCGAGATCGACAAGCCCAGCACATTGCCGCCGACGCCGTCGGGCACATTGTGGCGGATGACGCTGGTGATGCAGGGCAAAAGACCGCCAAGCGCCAGGCCCATCAGGAAACGCAGGCCGACGAGTTGCCAGCCCTGCGTAACGAAGGCCTGCGGGACCAGCAGCAACGCCGAGACGGCGAGTGCGGCAACGATGACGTTCCAGTGGCCGATACGGTCGGCGAGCCTGCCGAGCTGCGACGCCGATAGGATGGCGCCGAGCGCTGCCGCGGACATGACGATGCCGGAGACCAGCGTGACCTGGCTCTGATCTTCGATGAGCTGCTGGACATAGACGGTGATGATCGGCTCGATCGACATGGTGGCGAAACTCAACAGCATGCCGGTCGCCAGCATGGCGACGACGGGGCGCTTGTCGGGAATCTGCGACCAGCCGCCTTTCACTTTTTCTTGTGACGCGGCCTTGGCGGCAACCGGGCGAGGGGCCTCCTTGATCAGCAAGGTGGTTGCCAGAAACGCCAGGAAAATGACGCCGCCGGCAAGCAGGAATGTGGCGCGGATGCCGATCAGCGGCGGCAGCGCGCCGCCGAGCAGCGGACCGACCAGGGCACCGGCGGTTATGCCGGCCGACAGCACGCCCAGCGCCCAGCCGGAGCGATCCTTCGGCGTCTGCATGGCAACCAGGATGGTCGAGCCCGAAGAATAGCCGCCGGCAAAGCCGATCAGCAGGCGCAAGAGCACCAATTGCCAGACGGTCTGCACCATGCCGGTCAGCGACATGCACAGCGCCATGCCGAAACTGGCGCGCACCAGCATTAGTTTGCGGCCGTAGCGGTCGCCTAGCCGCCCCCATAGGGGCGCGACCAGCGCGGCAGCAAGGAAGGTGGCGCCGTAGGCGATGCCCGACCACTGCACGATCGCCGCGTGGCCCTCTGCGCCCAACTGCTCGACGTAAAGCGGCAGGAAGGGCAACAGCAGCGTCATCGCTACAAGCGTGCTGAACGAGCCGGCAAAACACACGGCGAGATTGCGACGCCAGTGGACGTTGTGCGTGCCTTGCATGGCGAGGGTGGCGTCTTGCGGCATGTTATGTCCTGTCCGGCCAGCTAGCATGAAAACTTGCTGTGGATACCGATTTGGGATACCAAGCTGGTATCTGTCATGAACGCAAGCCCCGTCGCTGTCAATGCGGGCCTCTCAAACATGATCGACAAGGGCCGGCGTGATCGGCCAACGCTGGCCAGTGACCCGATTGCCGGAACAAATGACCTGAACGGAACGCCAATGTCGCAGATGCAGAACGTCGAAAAGCAGCTTCGCGAGATGATCCTCGGGCTCGAGATCGGTCCGGGCGAGCGGCTGACGGAGCGCTGGGTCGAAAGCCGCTTCGGCGCCTCGCGCACGCCGGTCAGGGCTGCATTGCTGCGGCTCGAGACCGAAGGCTTGATCTGCCGCGACAGCCGCAGCTGGACGGTCTCGCCCATCAATCTTGCTGAGCTCGAGCAGATCGCTGTCTATCGCGAGGCGGTCGAGGTCGCGGCACTCAGACTAACTTGCGCCTTGCAGGACAGAAGTGCCGTCGAAATCATCGAGGCGATGCTCGATTCTTGCGACGACAAGACGCCGCGCGAGGAATGGCATCGCGTCGGCATGGATTTTCATATCGAGCTGGCGCGTCTATCCGGCAACGAGTTCCTGTTCAGAGCGGTTCGCGACGCGATGACACGCCTGTCGCGCGCCCGTTGGCTCGAGGTTCGCGACGAGGCAGCGCTCGACCGTGCCTGGGCCCAACACCATGCCATTCTGTCGGCGGTGCGGGTCGGCGATGCCAATAGCGCCGCCCGCCTGCTTTCAGCCCATATCATCGGCAGCCGCGACCGGCTGGTGACCTCGCTGCGCAACGACCGGCGTGGCCTCCGCGCCAGGGGGTTTGCCGTCGTCGCTTGAGTGAGGATCGGCTGCCATTGATCACGAAAAGGGCAGATGAGCGAAGAATGCTACTTTCGGTCTCGCTTCGCAAATGCCGATGGCGTAAGAGCGGCGATGGAAAACAACCGATTTGACACACCCGTGACCGTCAAGGGCGCGGCGGGAAGCAATCAGCTCTTGCGTACGGCCCGCGAGGCTTCCGACTACCTCCTCAACAATTGGCCCGGCAAGCGCAGCCCCAAGCACCGCGAAGCGTTGCAAGCCTGTCATGATGCGCTGGCCGGCGACAAGCCGGCCATGAACGCAAGACGGGCCTTCATTGCCGCCGCTCGTGAAGTGAACGTCTTCGTCAGCGACAAGGCGCCCGCCTGAGGCATAGCGGGACTTGACCTAGGCCCGGCCCGCCTGACAGGCCGGATATCGTCACTCTGCCGTTTCGGTTTTGGTTTGGGACTCGCTCTCGCCCTCGGGCTTCGATCGCTCCTTGGCTGCGACCTTGGCAGCCTGCTTTTCCGCCTTCTTGGCAGCCTTCTGCCGGTCGCGTTCCTTGCGTTCCTGACCGTAGTTCGGTGCTCGTGCCATATCGTTTCCTTTCGTTGTGCTTGGCCTTTGCCTAGGAGCATTGGACCGCAAACACAACACCGCAAGGCACGATCGGCTCCATATCCCGGCGCTGTCCGGAGAGCCCGGCTTTTCAGGCGCCGTCCCGGTCGAGGACGAGATCCGCCGGCCCGAACCGGTCCTTTGCCGTGAATTGCTGGTGCCAGTAGGGATAGAGCACGGGCGGCCTGCTGACCACGTCGAGCCGTGTGCGCTCCTCATCAGCAAGCACCAGGCTTGCAGCGGCGATATTGTCTTTGAAATGCGCTTCGGTTCGTCCGCCGATCACCAGCGAACTGACAGCGGGCCGGCCGAGCAGCCAGGCAAGCGCCACCTGCGCCGCCGACACGCCGTGGTTGTTGCCGATATCGATCAGCACGTCGACGATCCGCCACAGCCGGTCCTCGTCGCGGATCGGCGGTTCCGACCAGCCGCTGAGCTGGCGGGCGGTCGGCTGGTCACGGTGGTATTTGCCGGACAGCAACCCGCCGGCAAGCAGGCTCCAGACCAGCACGCCGAGCCCCTGGTCGACCGAGATCGGCAACAATTCATACTCGGCCTCGCGCGCTTCCAGCGTGTAATGGATCTGCTGGGTGACGAAGCGAGGCTGGTGATGACGGTCGCTGATCCCAAGCCCCTTCATGACTTGCCAGCCGGAATAATTGGAGCAGCCGACATAACGGACCTTGCCCTGCGCGACCAACGTGTCGAGCGCGGCGGTGGTTTCCTCTAGCGGTGTCAGGCCATCCCACTCGTGCAGGAAATAGATGTCGATGACATCGGTCCTGAGGCGCTTCAGGCTCCTCTCGCATTCGCGGATCAGATGGTAGCGCGACAACCCTTCATCGTTGGGGCCTTTGCCGATCCGCATGCGCGCCTTGGAGGCGATCAGCACGTCGCCCTTGCGCTTGCCGCCGAGCGCCTCGCCGATGATCTCCTCCGACACCCCGTTCGAATAAACGTTGGCGGTGTCGATGACGTTGATGCCGGCATCGATGCAAAGGTCGATCATCCGGCGCGCCTCGTCGAGGTCGGTCTTGCCGACCGCCGAGAACGCGCCGCCGCCACCGAACGTCATGGTGCCCATGGTCAGCGTCGAAACCTTCAGCCCGGAACGGCCGAGAGTGCGGTATTCCATGTCTTATCCTCACGATTTATCGGGAAAGGGCGTTGCAAACGACAGCCCTCAATGAACCGGGTATTTGTAGGATAATTCGTTCTGCTTGTCGCCCGTTCCGCAGGGCAAGCTCGATCACATCTTCCGGATTGAACGCACAGCCAGCGCAGTAGTGGCTGCAATAAAACCGTCATTGCCGGCCTATACTAACGTCGGTCCAGCGCTTCGATTTCCGGCCGCCGGGCCGGGCGGCAGAGCGCCTGACAGCGGCCGGCAAGGCCTGTAAGCGGAGCAGCGCAAATGACCGAGATAAAACAGAATTCCCCGGCCAGGGACTGGCTGGAGGAGGTGCCGCACGAGGAGATCACACTGCCGGAGCGCGTCTTCAATCCCGAATACGAGCGCCAGGTACTGCCGCGCGAACTGTATGTGCCCGAGAAGTACTGAGGCAGGGGTACCCTTCTCCCCGTCACTATACGGGGAGAAGGTGCCGGCAGGCGGATGAGGGGCAGCGCCAACCTCGACAATTGAACCCGTCCTAGTAACGTTCATGGACAGAACTTATTCTGATACCATATTGCCATCGGTGGTATTGTCCGGCAGCGTAATCTTTGGTCGCTTGCGCCGCCCCGCATTGTCCTGCCGGGCATTTCTCCCCGTATAGTGACCAGGGGAATCGCATATGGCGATTTTGGGGTTGAGTTTAGGCTGAGAAAGGATTCTTTGGAGAGGCAGTTGAGCGAAGGAGCGACTGCCATTTCCTGCCTTGAGAGCGTCGAACTCATTGATCTTACGGGCAGATTGGTCACCGCCGACGCGCTCCACTGCCACACCCGCATGGCTGCGGCCATTACCCAAAGAGGTGGCGATTACCTGCTTGCGCTGAAGGGCAATCGTCGTCATTGGCTGCGCCGTGCCAACCTGCAACTGGCCGACGCCACCCCTTCCATTGCCGAGCGGACCGAGACCAGCCACGGCCGCAACGAGTGGCGGCAGGCCGAGATCGTGGCGACGGCCGAGCCGCTGATGCCCGGCCACCAGGCCTTCATCCGCATCACCAGCCGGCGCGATCAGGCCAGACCTTTGATGCGCCTGTTCATGGCCTCCACGCTCATATCGGCGCAGCGGGCGCTCGACCTCACCAGAGCTCATTGGCAGATCGAGAACGGCCTGCATTGGATGCTCGATGTCCATCTCGATGAGGATCTCAGCCGTGCCCGCAAGGACAATGCTCCCGCCAACACAGCCCTTCTCAATCGCCTCGCCAGAAACATCCTTCAGGCCGCCGATGCTGCCAAAGTTCCCATCAGCCATCGCATCAAGAAATGCGCCTGGAACGACGACTATCTCATCAATGCCATCACTCATATGCGATAGCCCTGGTATAGTGACGGGGAGAAAGGGGCCTGCACCAAGGGTTTCGCCAACAGCGCAGACAAAAATCCGACGCTACGTCCTAATCGCGCTCGATGATGACATGCGTGGCCTTCGGCGTCGCGACCTGCTCGCTGCAGCGATAGCCGAGCTTGGGCATGTCGATGCCGGCAAAAAGGCTCTCGCCGGCGCCTAGCAGGACCGGTGAGATCGCCAGATGCATCTCGTCGATGAGCTTTTCCTTCAGATATTGCCGGATCGTAGAAACGCCACCGCCCAGCCGTACATCCTTGCCGTCAGCCACTGCTTTCGCCTTTTGCAGCGCTGAGTGGATGCCGTCGGTCACGAAATAGAAGGTCGTGCCGCCCTCCATGACAATGGGATCACGCGGATGGTGCGTGAGCACGAAGACCGGCACGTGGTAGGGTGGGTTGTCACCCCACCAGCCTTTCCAGCTGTCATCCGGCCATTCGCCGCGGATCGGGCCGAACATGTTGCGGCCCAGGATCCATGCGCCGACATTTTCGAAGCTGCGCGCCGCGAACGCCTCGTCAGTGTCCGTGGTCCCGCCATCCTTGCCGAGGACCATCTTGCGGAAGGTGCGGGTGCCGAACATCCATTCGTGCAGGGCTTCCCCGCCAACACCCAGCGGGTTCTTCAGGTCTTGGTCGGGACCGGCGCCGAAGCCGTCGATCGACAGGGTGAAAGCGCTGACGCGAAGTTTGGACATGAGAGCCTCCTCGATAACCAATTGTGAGATGCAAGCAGTTATCGGGTAGTTTAACTGATTGCATTTTGCAAGCGGTATCTGCTGCCACATCTGTAAAATGACGACGATGGCATCGGAAATGCCGATGGAGGGCCGGTCGGGACGATGGGGCTGACTTGGTTCTGATTGAACTAGCCTCTCGTCAGCCACGGTCGTTGCTATGCGCTCTGGGCTCGGCGACAAGCTCACGTTTCAACAACGTCAGCATGGTTCCGGCAAGTTGATCGGGAGCCTCGCAATTCGCTGAGACGCGATAGTAGCGGCTTGCGTCAAAGCCTAATCCAACCGCCAGCAACTCAACCCGGCCGGCTTTCTCGAGCTGCCGAACCACATGAATAAGATGATCGTCGAGATAGCGCGGGCTGTTTGCTAAAAGTGTGGCATCGTCGACCGGCGCGCCGTCGGATACGACAAATAGTATTTTACGGGATTCAGGACGTTGCAGCAGCCGCCCGGCCGCCCACTCGATGGCTTCACCATCGACATTCTCTTTGGGCAGGTCGGGTCGCAGCATCGGCTTGAGGGCATGGCCCATACTGCTCTGGCGCTTGTCGCCGGCCTCCCTGTAGACGATATGAAGCAGGTCGTTCAATCTTCCCGGATTGGCGGGCCGGCCATCTTCGTTCCAAGTGCGTCTTGATTCTCCGCCGCGCCAATTGCGCGTTGTGAAGCCCAAGAGTTCGACCTTGAGGCCCAGTGTGCTCAGGAATTCCTGAACAATGTCGGCGGATGCAGCCGCGTACAGAATTTTTTGGCCGCGCATCGAGCCGGATTGATCGAGGAGGATAGAAACGACGGTGTCGTCGAGGTCTGATTCCGAGAGGCTGTTTCGGATCTCGGCCGCTATATCCGCCGCCAGGATATGGTTCTTCGTCTTCCACCCGGCGAGGCCGCTTTCAAGCTCGATCCATGCGGCGTCAAGCGCGGATTTTTGCTTGTCCGAGATTCGACCAATAGCGCTGGACAGCTTGGAACTCGGCACAATCCAGTCATAAAGCGTGACATAGGCGTGATACCCAAGCGTATCTGTGTCGCCGCGTGGCTTGGGACCAAACACCGTTTTGAAATGCTTGCCCAGCCCCCACAACAACGTTTGCTAGCCCCTCAGCATCGCCGCCACTTCGGGCGCAAAGTAGGTGAGAATCCCGTCGCAGCCGGCGCGCTTGAAGGCGAGCAGCGATTCCAGCATCGCCTGTTCGCCGTCGATCCAGCCATTGGCGGCGGCGGCCTTGATCATCGAATATTCGCCCGAGACCTGATAGGCGAAGGTCGGCATCTGCAACTCGTCCTTCAGCCGGCGGATGATGTCGAGATAGGGCAGGCCAGGCTTGACCATCAGCATGTCGGCGCCCTCGGCGAGATCCTGCTCGGCCTCGCGCACCGCTTCGTCGGAATTGGCGTGATCGATATAATAGGTCTTCTTGTCGCCCTTGAGCAGGCCGGCGGTGCCGACTGCCTCGCGGTAGGGGCCGTAAAATGCGGATGCGAACTTGGTCGCGTAGGACATGATCGCTACATCTTGAAACCCATTGGCATCGAGCGCATCGCGGATGGCACCGATCCGACCGTCCATCATGTCCGAGGGGGCAATGATGTCGGCCCCCGCCGCCGCCTGGATGACGGCCGCCGCTGTCACCTGCTCCACCGTCTCATCATTGACGATAATGCCCTCGCGCAAGATGCCGTCGTGGCCATGCGAGGTGAACGGATCGAGCGCCGCGTCGGTGATGATGCCGATCTCCGGCACTGCGTGCTTGATGGCGCGGGTGGCACGGTTGATGATGTTTTCCGGATCGAGGATGTGCGAACCGGTCTGATCGCGCAGGCCGAGCTCGACATTGGGGAAAGTGGCGATCGCCGGAATGCCAAGCTTAGCCGCGCGCTCAGCCTCCTTGACGGCGAGGTCGAGCGACAGGCGGAAGACGCCGGGCATGGCGGCGATCGGCTCGCGCACTTGTCTGCCGTCGACGACGAAGATCGGCCAGATCAGATCGTCGACCGACAGCCGGTTCTCCTGGACAAGGCGGCGCGACCAATCGGCCTTGCGCATGCGCCGCAGCCGCCGGCTGCCGGTGATCTCGTCGACGCTGCGCGCGCCGGCAGGCTTTGCAGGGGTGAATTTGTTCATCGCAAAAACTCCGGATCGGGCGGCTTTTACCACGAGCTTCCGCTGCTGACCAATGCGACACGATTGTGCCAGCGGTACTGTTGGCTATTCTGGTTGACCATTGCCCGACAGGATCTGCGCAGCACCCCGCATGGCGACGCGGAATGCCTCGTCGAAGCTGACACCGCGCACTTGCCATTTATAAGCCTTGCCGTTCATGGCAAGCCGCCAATCGGCGATCCAGCCCAACTCCTTGTCGCTCCAGATCAGGCTGCCGGCGAGCGCCTGATCGGCACCGGCCTTTCGGGCAAGCTGGTCCAGCGTCACCATATCGGCACTACGCAGCGTCTGATCGTCGTGCCCGGACAACAGCGATGCTTGGGGAAAGAGAATGTGCATGGCCAGCGGATCGGCAGCGTTTGCAAACGATTCCCGCATGGGCGCGCCGCGCTCATCGTCGGCGGTCGGCGCGAACTGCCTTGTGCCTTGCTCCGCCGCCAGGAAAATTGCCAGGCGTGGCCGCTCGCCAAGCCATGGTTTGCTGCCAAGCGCGGCAAGCAGCGGATCGATAACGTCAGGCCTGTACAGACAAGTGAGATCATGGGGCCGGTCATGGGTGCCTTGTTCGTCATGGACTGGAATGCCTTCCATGCGGTCGCGATAGCGGAATTCGGCAACGAAGCTGCCGGCCTTCTCGCGCAGCGCCGCCATCTCAGCTCTCTTCGGCAGCCGCTGATCGCCGGACACACGAACCAGCACCGCATCGAGGCAGGCCTTGAAACCGGTCTGCCTGTTGACCTCGCCCTGGCCGGTAACGATGGTCTGCGATTGATAGAGCTCGTCGACGGTTTCGGCCGATACGGGAGGAGTGTTCGCAGCGATCAGGCCGATCACCACAACAGCAAGGCGCGGCAACCAAGGCATGGTTCAACCTTCCGGTTCAAAGCGCCAGCATTAGCACTGGGTGATGCCGACGACCAAGCAGTGGATTGGGCGCCGCCATTGACGGGGCCATGCGCCACGCTTTAGCACTTCACTCCCGGCGGGGCGCGGGAGGGATTCTCTGGCGATGGATTTTGGCGGAGGCGACGAGATTCGCTTCGAAAGATTGGGCAGGGCCGGCATCGTCACGCTGACGCGGCCGCAGGCGCTCAATGCCGTAACCCACCGCATGGTCAAGGCGCTGGACAAGGCGCTGCGCAGTTGGGAGCGCGACGACGGCGTCGACGTTGTCGTCGTCAAGGCCGAGGGCAGGGCATTTTCGGCGGGCGGCGACATCCTCCACATCTACGAAGCCGGCCGCGCAGGAAAGCCTCCGGTCGATTTCTTCGCCGATGAATACCGGCTGAACGCCCGCATCGCCCGCTTCAAGAAACCCTATCTTGCGCTGATCGACGGCATCGTCATGGGCGGCGGCGTCGGCATCTCCTTCCACGGCTCGCAGCGGGTGCTGACCGAGAACGCGCAGTTTGCCATGCCCGAGGTCGGTATCGGTTTTTTCCCGGATGTCGGCGCCAGCCATCTGTTGCCGGATCTCGGCGGCAGCTTCGGCATGTATCTGGCGCTGACCGGCAACCGCATCCGCTACGGTGATGCTTTGTGGTCGGGCCTCGCCACCCATACGATCAAGGCGGAGGACCAGGCCGGCTTTCTCGACCGGCTGGTGGCAAGCGGCGACCCGGAATCGGTGCTGCGCGGCTGCTTCGTCCCGGCCAGGCGCGAGACCGATAGGCCGACGCTGGAAGCCATCGCCCGGCATTTCGCGCAGCCGTCGCTGGCCGATATCGTCGCCAGCCTGGAGCGGGCAGCCGCTGCCGACGAGTTCGCGGCAAAGACGCTGGCCACCATCCGCACCCGTTCACCGACCAGCCTGCATGTTGCATGGCGCCAGATCAGCGCCGGGCAGACGTTGTCAATGGACGAGTGCATGAAAATGGAGTTCCGTATCCTCAACCGCATGCTTGCCGGGCACGACTTCTATGAAGGAATCCGCGCCGCTATCATCGATAAGGGCTCAACGCCGCAATGGCGGCCGGAAAGCATCGATGACGTCAGCGCCGCCGAGGTCGACGCCTATTTCGCACCGCTCGGCGAACGGGAACTGAAGCTGTGAGCGAGGCAGCCTCGAGACGCGTGGTGCTGCAGCCCTCGACGATCGAGGTCATCTTCGCCTGGTTCCAGCGCGTTATCGCCGGCTACTGTCTGCTGTTTGGCATCTTGTACTGGATCCGGCTGATCGGCTTTTACCCAGGGCCGTTGTGGCGCTTCGACCTGATGCCGGTGCACTGGCAGGTGGCGGCGGTGGTGCTGGCGGTGTTTTTTCCATTCGCCGCCGCCGGCCTCTGGATGCTGGCGTCCTGGGGGCCGGTGATCTGGTTCATCTGCGCGGTGACCGAGAGCGTCATGTATGCCGGCTTCCCCGAGCTGTTCGGCCACCGGCCGCTGATCGTCGCCTCGCACCTTGCGGTGGCGCTGCTCTACATAGTGTTCCGCGTGGTGATCTGGATCCAGAAGCGGCAAGCCCGGCGATAGCAATTCCGGCCAGGATCGTTGGCTAAATCTTTAGGTTAATTATCCTTGCTCGGGTGACCGTCCGTTAAGCCTCTTTCGAAACCCCTTACCGGTAAGCTCTTGTTAGCCTTGGCGTTTAAGTCGAATTTTATGAGTATTCGATAGTGTCGCGATCAAGGTGAAGAACAAAAAATCACCGGGCGACAAACGAGAGGCAAAGACAATGATCAATTCGCGTCCGGCGGCGAAGACCGCCAACGTATCCGATGACCGCCGCGAGGCGATCCGTTCGCTGTACATGGAATCGCTGCAGCTGGTCGAGCGGCTGCATCGCCGTCTGCTTGATGTGATCAAGGACGAATTCGACCGCAACGGCCGCTCCGACATCAACGCCATCCAGGCGCTGCTCCTGTTCAACATCGGCAATTCGGAGCTGACCGCCGGCGAACTGCGCTCGCGCGGCTATTATCTCGGCTCGAATGTCTCCTACAATCTGAAGAAGCTGGTCGATCTCGGCTTCATCAACCACCAGCGCTCGCGCATCGACCGTCGTTCGGTGCGGGTCTCGCTGACGCCGAAGGGCAATGAGGTGGCGGAAGTCGTCGCCGGCCTCTACGAGCGCCATGTCGGCTCGATCGAGCAGGTCGGCGGCATCAACACCGAAGAGTTCAAGCAGCTGAACCGCGCCCTGCAGCGGCTGGATCGGTTCTGGAACGATACCATCGCCTATCGGATGTAGTCGCATCCGCCGCAGCAAGATCTGAAGCCGCGCCACGGAAGCGCTGCCGCGGAGTAGACCAAAGGCCGGTGCCGAAAAGCACCGGTCTTTCCGTTTCGTCAGGCCGGCCGCTCCAAATTCGAGCAACAGCCACGTTGCCGCCATATTCCAATGGAACCGAAGATGCGGGTGATGCTGGGGCCAAAGCCGTGCATTTGTCCTGTGCTCAAGTCACTTCCCATGTGGTTTTACACCGAAGTGATGCGGGCCATGGTTGGCTAATTGTTAAGAAGCCAACTCTAGAGTGCGGGCGAGACCGCCCGGTGGGTTGAATTGTAGCAAGAATGTCTGGAACGTCCATGAGAACCAGCCGCCGTTTCTTCCTTTCAGGAGCCTCCGTGCTCGCAGCCGCAATGGTCGCCGGCCGCGCCAGTGCGCAGGATGTGATCGGAGATATCCTGAAATCCTCGGCGCGCGGCAACTGGGACGACCAGTTCGATGCGCGTGCCAGCGAAGGCGGCAAGGTTGCCTCGACGCTGCCGATCTTCAGCCTGCAGACGGTGTCCTTCACCGAGCAGGCGATCATGCAGTATCAGAATATCGTCGCGCAAGGCGGCTGGGAGCAGGTTCCGGATACCAAGAAGCTGCAGCTTGGCGTCGAGGATCCCGATGTGGTGCCGCTGCGCAGGCGCTTGATGATATCGGGCGACCTGGCGCAGAGCGCCGGGCTTTCGGAAGCATTCGATTCTTACGTCGACTCGGCGCTCAAGCGCTTCCAGTTGCGTCACGGCTTGCCGGCCGACGGAACCACGGGCAAATATACTTTCGCGGCAATGAATGTGTCGGCGCCGGTTCGGCTTGGTCAGCTGCAGACCAATCTGCAGCGGCTGCGTGAGCGGGCCGGCACGCTTGGCAACCGCTATGTGCTGGTCGACATCCCGGCGGCGCAGATTGAGGCTGTCGAGAACGACCGCGTCGTGCTGCGCCACACCGCAATCGTCGGCAAGATCGATCGCCAGACGCCGATCGTCAATTCCAAGATCAACGAAATCATCGTCAATCCGTACTGGAACGCGCCGGTCTCGATCGTGCGTAAGGACATCATTCCGCTGATGCGGAAGGACCCCAACTATCTCAAGGACAGCCATATCCGCCTGTTTGCGCCGGACGGCAGCGAGGTCGACCCGATGACGGTCGACTGGTCGACCGACGATGCCGCCAAATACCGCTTCCGCCAGGATCCGGGTTCCGGCAACGCGATGGCCTCGGTCAAGATCAATTTCCCCAGCCCGGACGGCGTCTACATGCACGACACGCCGCAGCAGAGCCTGTTCGGCAAGCTGATGCGCTTCGATTCCTCTGGCTGCGTGCGGGTCCAGAACGTGCGCGACCTCGTCACCTGGATTCTGCGCGACACACCGGGCTGGGACCGCCAGCATTTCGAGGCGGCGATCAAGACCGGGGAGAACACGCCGGTGCAGGTCACCAATCCGGTGCCGGTCTATTTTCTCTACGTTTCGGCCTGGTCGACGGGGCCGGGCGTGGTGCAGTTCCGCGACGACATTTACGGCCTCGACGGAGCCAACGAGTTGCAGATCACATCCGCGCTCTAAGCAGCTGAGTTCATTTGCAAAAGGCCGTCGGAAGGGCGGCCTTTTTTTATTGTCGCCGACTGGCTCTGAGCTTTGCGCATGATTCCGAAAATCGGTTCGCCACGGATCATATGCAAACCATGCGGCGCAGTTCAGGAGATCACCCAAAGCCCTGCTGCCGACCGGCAGGCGAGGAAATTAACGTGCTTTCAGGGTGCTGGCGCAATCCGGCCAGCAAATTTCGCGCTGCAAACGTGGCGGGCCGAAAGCAACTGTGTTAATGGCGCGACAGACCCCGAACCTTGAGGATTTCAGCCCATGGCAACAGCAGCGGCAGTGTCGAACAAATTCGAATCCTTTTTCGAAACCACGCTTGCCGATGCCGACCCCGAGATTTTCGGCGCCATCCGCGACGAACTCGGCCGCCAGCGCCACGAGGTCGAGCTGATTGCCTCGGAAAACATCGTCTCGCGTGCCGTGCTCGAGGCACAGGGGTCGATCATGACCAACAAATATGCCGAGGGCTATCCGGGCAAGCGCTACTATGGCGGCTGCCAATTCGTCGACGTCGCCGAGGAACTGGCCATTGAACGCGCGAAAAAGCTGTTCGGCTGCAACTTCGCCAACGTCCAGCCGAATTCCGGCAGCCAGATGAACCAGGCGGTGTTCCTGGCGCTGCTGCAGCCCGGCGATACCTTCATGGGCCTCGACCTCAATTCCGGCGGACACCTGACGCATGGCTCGCCGGTCAATATGAGCGGCAAATGGTTCAAGGTCGTCTCCTATGGCGTGCGCCGGGACGATCATCTGCTTGACATGGACGCAATCGAGAAGACCGCCCATGAGACCAGGCCGAAATTGATCCTGGCCGGCGGCACAGCCTATTCACGTGTCTGGGACTGGAAGCGTTTTCGCGAGATCGCCGATTCGATCGGCGCCTATCTGATGGTCGACATGGCCCACATCGCCGGCCTGGTCGCCGGCGGCATGCATCCGTCGCCGCTGCCGCATGCCCATGTGGTCACCACCACGACGCACAAATCGCTGCGCGGGCCGCGCGGCGGCATGATCCTTTGCAATGACGAGGATATTGCCAAGAAGATGAATTCGGCCGTCTTCCCTGGCCTGCAGGGCGGCCCGCTGATGCATGTCATCGCCGCCAAGGCGGTGGCCCTGGGTGAGGCGCTGAAGCCGAGCTTCAAGATCTATGCCGAGAGCGTCGTCGCCAATGCCAAGGCGCTGGCCTCCAGTCTGCAGGAAACCGGTCTCGACATCGTCTCCGGCGGCACCGACAACCATCTGATGCTGGTCGACCTGCGCCCCAAGAACGCCACCGGCAAGCGCGCCGAGGCTGCCCTTGGCCGCGCCAATATCACTTGCAACAAGAACGGCATCCCCTTCGACCCGGAAAAGCCTTTCGTGACCTCGGGCGTTCGGCTCGGCACGCCGGCCGGCACCACGCGCGGCTTCGGCCAGGCCGAGTTCCGCGAGATCGGCAAGCTGATCGCCGAAGTGCTCGATGGACTGAAGGTCGCCAATTCCGACGAGGGCAACGCGGCCGTCGAGGCAACCGTGAAGGCCAAGGTGGCGGCATTGACGGATCGTTTTCCGCTTTACCCGTATCTTGGTTGACGCTGGGCGTCGTTCCCCCAACTGTGACGGCGCCGATCAACTGGGCACGGCTTCATCTCGGAGACGCTTGATGATGATGCGAATTTTCCGTTTCGCCAGTGTTGGCGCTGCCTTGCTCACCTTAGCCACCTCGCAGCTACTCGGCGCGGCCTTTGCGCAGACCGAGCCGACCCCGGCAGCACCCAAGACAGAGACCTTCGGCAGTTGGTCCACCACGGTGGACGAGGTCAACACCGGCGAGGATGTGCGCAAGACCTGCGCCGCCTCGACGGTCTTTTTCGACGCTAACGGGACCAGTGGCACCCTCACGCTGGCCATCTCGAATGGCGACGTACTGCCACCCGAGGGCTATCCGAGCCTCATCATCGCCGTGAAAAACAGTGAGTTGCCCAAAGGCGACAACATCCCGGCGGTGTTCCGCGACGTCAACGACAAGATCAAGGCTGGTTTTCATCTTATCGCCGACGGCCAGTGGATAGTGAACAACAAACGCGAGACCACGCTTGCCATACTGCGTGCCATGCGCCGCACCAGCGCCCTCGATGTCAGCTTCGCCGACAAGCCGGTCGCGACCATATCGATGGACGGCTTCACCAAGGCCTATCGCTATCTCGGCACGTCCTGCGGCTTCCCGACCGGCGACGTCGCTCCCTGATTGGCGTATTGCCGTCCAACTGATTGCCGCTCTCGCAATTTTGCTCGTGCCTCGCTATCTCTGAGGCGCGATCGGTCATCGGCCATACTTTGCCATCGTGGCAAAAACCTCTAAGCCTTTCGCTCCACGAGAATCGCGAACCGAAGGCTCTCCATGCGCTGTCCCTACTGCCAGTCCGAAGATACGCAGGTGAAGGATTCGCGCCCCGCCGAAGACGGCGCGGCGATCCGCAGGCGGCGCGTCTGCCCAGATTGCGGCGGCCGCTTCACCACTTTCGAGCGCGTGCAATTGCGCGACCTCGTCGTGGTGAAGAAGTCTGGACGCAAGGTGCCGTTCGACCGCGACAAGCTGCTGCGCTCGGTCGAAATCGCGGTACGCAAGCGCAATGTCGATCCCGAGCGCATCGACCGCGCGGTGACCGGCATCGTGCGCCAGCTTGAGAGCTCGGGCGAGACCGAAGTCGCATCCGGCGAAGTCGGCCGGCTGGTCATGGAGGCACTGAAGTCACTCGATGATGTCGCCTACGTGCGCTTTGCCTCCGTCTACCGCAATTTCCGCGAGGCCAAGGATTTCCACGACGTGTTGGGCGAGCTCAAGGGCGACGAGCTCAAAACCGACGAGCCTAGGGGCGAAGAGCTGAAGAGCGAAGAGGACGCCGGCTGAGCATGGCTGGGTCCGAGCGCAGCACGGCGGAGCAAGAGGTCCTCGATCGCCGCTATATGGCGGCGGCCCTCAGGCTGTCGCGCAAGAATGCCGGCCGGACCTCGACCAATCCTTCCGTCGGCACGCTGATCGTACGCGATGACGGCGACGGGCCGATGATCATCGGCAGCGGCGTCACCGCCGTCGGCGGCCGGCCGCATGCCGAGACCGAGGCTTTGGCGGAGGCCGGCGAACTGGCGCGCGGCGCCACCGCCTATGTAACGCTGGAGCCTTGCGCCCATCACGGCCGCACGCCGCCTTGCGCCAATGCGCTCGTCAGTGCCGGCGTGACGCGTGTGGTTGGCGCTGCCAGCGATCCGGACCCGCGTGTTTCCGGCAAGGGCTATGCAATCTTGCATGCCGCTGGCGTCGAGGTGGTGGAAAAAGTGCTGGCGGCCGAGGCCGCGGAGCAGATGGCCGGCTATTTGATTCGATCTTTGAACAAACGCCCGGAAGTGATCCTGAAACTTGCGCTTTCGAGCGACAACAAGATCGGCGTGAGAGGCGAGGGGCAGGTCTCCATCACCGGCGATATCGCCCGGCGCGAAGTCTATCTGATGCGCGCCGAAGCCGATGGCATATTGATCGGCATCGGCACGGCATTGGAAGACGATCCGGCGCTGACGGTTAGGCTTCCGGGACTGGAGAGCCGTTCGCCGGCGCGCATCGTGCTCGACCGTCAGATCAGGGTACCCGAGACTTCGAAATTGGTCGCCGGCGTCGACCGCGTGCCGCTCTATATCGCTGCCTGCGCCGAGGCCGATCCGCACCGGCGCGCCGCGCTCGAACGCGCCGGCGTTCGCTTCATCGGCACTGAGACGTATGAAGGCGATATTGCGCTGCCGGAACTGCTCGAGGATCTGGCGGCGCTCGGCATGGCCAGTGTCCTGGTCGAGGGCGGCGCCAAGGTGGCCAAGGCGTTCCTCGACGAACAACTGATCGATCGTATCGTGCTGTTTCAGGGGCCGGACGCGATCGGCGAGGGCGGCATTGCATCGCCGATCGATGCCAGCAATATCCCGCCGGGATTTCGCAAATTGCGCAACATGCGTTTCGGCGAAGATACATATGCGGAATGGATAAGAGACATCTAGGACCGAACTGATGTTCACGGGGCCAAACTAATGTTCACTGGAATCGTCACCGATGTCGGCACCGTCGCTGCCGTGAAGCCGCTCAGGGAAGGCGTCGGTTTGCGTATCGACACCGCCTACGATCCGCAGACCATTGCCATCGGCGCCTCGATTTCCTGCGGCGGCGTCTGCCTGACGGTAACCGGATTGCCGGAAGGTGGCGCCAACGCACGCTGGTTCGAGGTCGAGGCCTGGGAAGAGGCGCTCAGGCTGACGACCGCGATGGGTTGGAAATCCGGCACGCGGATCAACCTGGAGCGAGCGCTGAAGATCGGCGACGAGCTTGGCGGCCATATTGTGTCAGGCCATGTCGACGGCATGGCCGAGGTCGTAGCCCGCAAGGAAGAGGGTGATGCCGTGCGCTTTACCCTGGAAGCACCGCGCGAGCTTGCCAAATTCATCGCCCCCAAGGGTTCCGTCGCACTCGACGGCACTTCGCTCACCGTCAACAAGGTCGAAGGCAGCCGCTTTGACGTGCTGTTGATCCACCACTCGCTGACGGTCACCACCTGGGGCGGACGCCAGGTCGGCGACTGGGTCAATCTCGAGATCGACACCATGGCCCGCTACGCGGCGCGACTGGTGGAGGCGGCTAAAGAGGGGCTTTGAGGCGCTCGTCCATAAAGCCCATTCTCTGATGCGACCGCCGCCGAGTTGGCCTTGAAAGTTCCTTCGGCAATCTTCCGCTTGCGATCAAACCGGCTTCGGCCTAAGTCACCGGCGATCCCCGGAGACATCTATGGCTGGCACATCCCAACACGGCAAAGCGTTCATCCGTCCGAAGAAGAAGGCCCACCTTCTTGTCATCGAGGCGCGCTTTCACGACGACCTTGCCGACGCGTTGCTCGAAGGCGCGACAAAGGCCCTCGAGGAAGCGGGCGCGACATACGATGTCGTCACTGTTCCGGGCTCGCTCGAAATCCCGGCGGTGATTTCCTTCGCGCTCGACGGTGCCTCCGAAGGCGGGACGAACTATGACGGCTTCGTCGCCCTCGGCACGGTGGTCCGCGGCGACACTTATCATTTCGATATCGTCGCCAATGAATCCAGCCGTGCCCTGATGGACCTGTCCGTGCAGGATGCGGTCTGCATCGGCAACGGCATCCTGACCACGGAAAACGACGAACAGGCCTGGACACGGGCCAGGCGTTCGGAAGGCGACAAGGGCGGCTTTGCGGCGCGTGCGGCGCTGACCATGATCGCTCTAAAGGAACAGCTGGGAGAGCGAACGTGAGCGAACCCGCTTCGCCCGGCCAGCCTGCGGTTCGCCATGCCAACAAGCGCGGTGCTGCCCGTCTGGCCGCTGTGCAGGCGCTCTACCAGATGGACGTCGCCGGCAGCGGTGTGTTTGAGATCACCGCCGAATACGAGGCGTTCAGGCTCGGCAAGGAAGTCGACGGCGCGCTCTATCGCGAAGCCGATGCGCAATGGTTCCGCGCCATTCTTGCCGGCGTTGTCGAGCACCAGAAGACCATCGATCCAGTCATCCGACAGGCGCTGACCGAGGACTGGCCTCTGTCGAGGCTCGATTCCACATTGCGCGCCATATTGCGCGCCGGCGTCTACGAGCTGATGCAGCGCGAGGACGTGCCGGTGGCGGTCATCGTTTCCGAATATGTCGACATCGCCAAGGCATTTTACGAGGAAGACGAGCCGAAACTGGTCAATGCGGTGCTTGATCGCGTGTCGCGCCGGGTGCGCGGCGAGGGCCGCGGCAAGGACGCCCCATGACTGCCGTCGTCGCCGTTGAGGCGGGCAGGGAAGCGCGTCGCACCGCCTTCATCCTTGCAGCCTCGCAGGCGGTCATCGGTTCGGCGGCACCCATCGCCATTTCCATGGGTGGATTGGCCGGGCAGTACCTGCTCGATGCTGACAAGTCGCTGGCAACCGCGCCGATCACCGGTTTCAATGTCGGCGTGGCGCTCGGTTCCTTACCGGCCGCGGCGATCATCCGCCGGCTCGGCCAGCGCGATGGCTTCATGACCGGCACGGCGGTGACAGCGCTTGGCGGCCTGATCGCCACGTTGGCGCTGTTCCATGCCAGCTTCTGGCTGTTCGCTTTCGGCCTTGCCGTAATCGGCATCGGCGGTGCCTTTGTCCAGCAATTCCGCTTTGCCGCCGCCGACAATGCGCCGCCGGAATTCAAGGCGCGTGCCATCTCCTTCGTGCTGGCCGGCGGCATCGTCACCGCCATACTCGGGCCGCAGATCGTCATCTTCACCGGCGATCTGTTCTCGCCGGTGAAGTTTGCCGGCGCGTTTTCGTCCATCCTGGTGCTGGCGGCGGTTGGCGCCGCCATTCTCTCTTTGTTGCGCATCCCAGCCAAGGCAACCGAGAAGGTGGAAATCGCCGACAGCGACGCCCGGCCGCTCTCAGAAATCGTCACCAGGCCACGCTTCATCGCGGCGTTGTTTTGCGCCATCGGCAGCTACGCACTGATGAGCTTCGTGATGACCGGCGCGCCGCTGGCCATGGTCGGCTGCGGCCTTTCGACCGACGACGCCACGCTCGGCATTTCCTGGCACGTCATGGCGATGTTCGCGCCGAGCTTCTTCACGGGGTCGCTGATCCATCGTTTTGGCGCGGAACGGATCGTGGCCATCGGGCTGGTGCTGCTCATTGGCTGCGGTATAGTCGCGCTGTCGGGGTTGGCACTGTGGCAGTTCTGGACGACGCTGATCCTGCTCGGCCTTGGCTGGAACTTCAGCTTCATCGGTGCCACCGCCATGGTGGCCGACAGCTACCAGCCATCCGAAAAAGGCAAGGTCCAGGGGTTCCACGATTTCGTCCTGTTCGGCTCCGTCGCCTTCGCCTCGCTGATGTCGGGCGCGGTCTACAATGCCTGGGGCTGGGAGATGCTGAACTGGATGATTTTCCCGGTCGTCGCGCTGTGCTTCGTGGCACTGGGCGTGTTGAAGATGACAGGCTTGCGCGCGGCCAGCTGACGTCACGCTGTCGGGACGAGGCAACAGCGGAGTCACTCGCATCCGAACAAAATTATTGCGTCCATCCCCCTTCTTATGAAACCGTGTACCCCGACGTGACATCGAAGCCATGCTCATATGCGGCAGCCGTATTCCGGTTCACAGCAAGGGATTTGTGAGATGTTTTCAATCAAGGTTCTGGCCGGCGCTGTACTGGCGCTCGGCATCACGGCAGCCTCGGCAAGCGCCCAGGTGGTGGTGTCGTCGAAGATCGACACCGAAGGCGGCGTGCTCGGCAACATCATCCAGCTGGTGCTGAACGCCAACAATATCCAGACCACCGACCGCATCCAGCTCGGGGGCACGCCCGTGGTACGCAAGGCGATTACAGCCGGCGAGATCGACATCTATCCCGAGTACACCGGCAACGCCGCCTTCTTCTTCGAGAAGGCCGACGATCCGGTGTGGAAAGATGCCGCCAAGGCCTACGAGACTGCCAAGAAGCTCGACTACGACGCCAACAAGATCGTCTGGCTATCCCCGTCACCGGCCAACAATACCTGGGCGATCGCCCTGCGTAAGGAAGTCGCCGATACCAACAAGCTCGTCACCCTCTCCGACTTCGGCAAATACGCCTCGGGCGGCGGCAAGGTGGTGCTGGCGGCCTCCGCCGAGTTCGTCAATTCGGCGGCCGCGCTGCCCGCTTTCCAGAAGACCTATGGCTTCACGCTGAAACCGGACCAGTTGATCACGCTGTCGGGCGGCGATACGGCGGCGACCATTGCCGCTGCGGCCAACCAGACCAACGGCGCCAACGCCGCCATGGTCTACGGCACCGACGGCGGCATCGCGCCCTCCGGCCTCGTCGTGCTTGAAGACAACAAGGGTGTGCAGCCGGTCTACCAGCCGGCGCCGATCATCCGCGAGGCGGTGCTGAAGGAGCATCCCGAAATCGAGACGCTGCTGAAGCCGGTCTTCGCCAAGCTCGATCTCGTCACGCTGCAGGAGTTGAATGGCCGCGTGCAGGTTGGCGGCGAGCCGGTCAAGGGCGTCGCTGAGGACTTTTTGAAGAAGAACGGCTTCCTGAAGTAAGGCGATTCCGGCGCGCCGCTGTCGAGGTGCGCCGGATCGGCCGATGGGGGAGGGCGTGCGCATCCGGTTCGACAAGCTCGGCGTGGTCATCGCGGCGATATCGGCCTATGCGGCTTTTGCGGCGCCATTCGCCACCTTCCGCGCCAATCGCATCGTACCCGGCGAGGCGCGCTCGATCCTCGAATCTTTGCCTGCGGCAGTCGGTCCGCTATTGATGGCGATTGTTGTCGCAGCGGCGCTCATTGCGCTGCTGAAAACGCCGCTTGCTCTGCGCCTCGCCGCCAGTGCGGTTGCACTTGCGGCGCTGGCGCTGCTGATCGGCGTTGCCGGCAGCTTCCTGACGCCCGCCGGCAACACCTTCGCCCGTATCTCGCCGGCTTCGGGCTTCTGGCTGCTTATCTTCGCCTTCACGCTTCTGCTCGCCGACGTGCTTACAAGGCTGAACCTGTCGCCGCAGGCACGGGTCGGCGTGCTCGTTGTCGCCGCAGCGGCGATCGGCCTGCTGCTGGTCTCGGGGAGCTGGAACAGCCTGTCGATCCTCAAGGAATATTTCAATCGCGCCGATAGTTTTTGGGCGGAAGGCTCCAAACACGTGAGGTTGGCGCTGGGTTCACTGGCGGCAGCAGTAATCATCGGCTTGCCGCTCGGCATCCTTTGCCACCGCGTCGAGAAATTGCGGGCCGGTGTGCTCAACGTACTGAACATCATCCAGACCATTCCTTCGATCGCGCTGTTCGGCCTCTTGATCGCACCGCTCGGCTGGGTTGCTTCGCATGTGCCGGGTGCTGCCGCGCTCGGGATTCGCGGCATCGGCACAGCGCCGGCTTTCGTCGCCCTGTTCCTCTATTCGCTGCTGCCGGTGGTGGCTAACACCGTGGTCGGCCTTGCCGGTGTACCGCGTGCCGCCAACGACGCAGCGCGCGGCATGGGCATGACCGACCGCCAGCGGCTGTTCGGCGTTGAGTTTCCGCTGGCCTTCCCGGTGATCCTCACCGGCATCCGTATCGTGCTGGTGCAGAATATCGGCCTCGCCACGATTGCCGCGCTGATCGGCGGCGGCGGCTTTGGTGTGTTCGTGTTCCAGGGCGTCGGCCAGACGGCGATGGATCTGGTGCTGCTCGGTGCCGTGCCGACGGTCGCGCTGGCCTTCGCCGCCGCCATCATCCTCGATGCAGTGATCGAAATGAGCGCCAGCAAGCGCAGGGTTGAAACGACATGATCGAGATCGAAGGCATCACCAAGCGCTACGGCGAGACGACAGTTGTCGACGACGTGTCGATAGTAATCGAGCCGCGCAGCATCGCCGTCATCGTCGGCACCTCCGGCTCCGGCAAGACGACGCTGCTTCGCATGATAAACCGGCTGGTCGAGCCGACGTCGGGCGTGATCAAGCTCGACGGCGTCGACAACCGCTCGGTGCCGGATTACGAGCTGCGTCGCAGCATCGGCTATGCCATCCAGGGCCACGGCCTGTTTCCGCATCGCACGGTGGCGCAGAACATCGCCACCGTGCCGGTATTGCTTGGCTGGGATGCCAACCGCATCAAGGCCCGCGTCGACGAGCTGATGAGGCTCTACCAACTCGACCCCGAAGCCTACGGGCCACGCTATCCGCATGAGCTTTCCGGCGGCCAGCAGCAGCGCGTCGGCGTCGCCCGCGCGCTTGCTGCGGAACCCAACGTGCTGTTGATGGATGAGCCGTTCGGCGCGCTCGATCCGATCATTCGCAACAAGGCGCAGGAGGACCTGCTGGCGATCCAGAAGCGCTTCGGCACCACCATCATCCTTGTCACCCATGACATGGAGGAGGCTGTTCACATGGGCGACAAGATCGCGGTGATGGATGGCGGCAAAGTGGTGCAATATGCCGGGCCGGCCGAGATACTGGCAAAACCGGCCAGTGCGTTTGTCGAAACCCTGGTAGGTGCCAGCGAAAAACCGTTCCGGCTGTTGTCGCTTGGCCGGGTCCGCGACGCGGTGGAAAAGGGCACCGCCGAAGGCGAGGCGATCCCCGGTGATGCCAGCCAGCGCGACGCGCTCGCCGAACTCCTGTGGTCGGGCCGCCCGGCGCTGCCGGTGAAGGATGCCGAAGGCAAGCCGCTTGGCCGCGTCACGGTGGACGGGCTGGTTAAGCGCGCGGCGAGGCCGGCATGAAGGCCTGGCTTCCCTCGCTGCTCAGGCTTGCCCTGGTGGTGGTGCTTATTGCCTTCGTCACCAATCCCGGCTGGTTCGAACCGCTGCTGAAGCCGCTGACAGAGAACAATGCGCCGGTAATCTACAATCAGGGCAGCCTGTTGACGCTGACGCTGCTGCATCTGCGGACCGTGCTGATCGCAACGGTTGCCGCGACGATCGTTGCAGTCGCGCTCGCCATCCTGGTCACCAGGCCGGCCGGCGCCGAATTCCTGCCGCTGTCGCGCAGCCTGGTCAATATAGGCCAGACCTTTCCACCGGTGGCGGTACTGGCGCTTGCCGTGCCGGCAGTCGGCTTCGGCGAAAAGCCGACGCTGATTGCGCTGTTTCTCTATGGGCTGCTGCCGATCTTCGAGAACGCGCTGACCGGCCTGACGACGCTGCCGGCCAACGTCGTCGAGGCGGCGCGTGGCGCCGGCATGACCGGCTGGCAAAGGCTGGTCAAGGTCGAGCTGCCGCTCAGCGCGCCGATCATTCTTGGCGGTATCCGGCTGTCGGTGGTGATCAGCCTCGCCACCGCGACCATCGGCTCGACGGTGGCAGCGAGGACACTGGGCGAGGTGATCATCGCCGGCCTGCTGTCGAACAACCTCGCCTTCATCCTGCAGGGCGGCCTGATCGTCGCCGCCCTTGCCGTGCTGATCTATGACGGGCTGTCGGCGATCGAGCGCTACACGGCTCGGCGCATGGGACGCGAGGCCGAGTAACCTCTCGGGGCGAAGTTCGTTTCTTTCAGCGGCCCGTTGAACGCGCTGGATGATCGAGCGTCAGTTCGAGCGTGGTGCCCGTTTCGCTAGCGACCCAGCGGCGGCGGATGATGGCGAAATCATGCCGTGTGTCGGCTCTAACCACAGAGACCAAGTCACCCACCGCGCAATCACTGTCGAGATCGAGGGCTTCGACAGTCTCGGCAATGTCTTGCTTGCCGGCATAATGTCTCGCGACAGCTGTGAGCACGATGATCACTGGCCCACCCGTTGCGCGATCTTCGGGACTCGGCGATTGATGAATGTGATGCCCCGATCTTTCAGCAGGAGTTCTTGCCATGACCGCGCGTTTCTCCAAGATCGTCATGTGTTTGTGTCTGGCGGCTTTCGCCTTCCTCGTCGCCTTCGGCAACATCACCGATTACGGGTCAAACTTCGCCTTTGTCCAGCATGTGCTGAGCATGGACACGACCTTTCCCGGCAACGCACTGATGTACCGCTCGATCACCAACCCGGCCTTGTGGACGGCGGGCTACTGGCTGATCATCATTGGCGAGGCGCTGACCTGCCTGCTCTACTTGATCGCCGCCTGGCAACTCTGGCAGGCGCGCAACGCCAGCGGACAGGCTTTCAACGACGCCAAGAAGTTCGCCATCATTGCCGCCACCATGGGTTTCCTCGTTTGGTATTTCGGCTTCATGGTCGTTGGCGGCGAGTGGTTCGCCATGTGGCAGTCTTCGACATGGAATGGTCAGGAAGCGGCGTTCAAATTCTACATGACCATGCTGGTGGTGCTGGTCTTCGTCATGCAGCCAGACGGCGACCCGCGCAAAGCCTGACGACCGTTCGCCGATTTCGATCGATCTAACCGGGCGGCAGTGTCGACAGGCGCACTGCCGTCCAGCCTTTTGGACGAAACCCGGGATCTTTTGGGCGAAAGCCGGACAAGAACCGAACAATATCTTGACGTTCCGAGCCCTGTTTCGCATAAGCCGCTGCGAAGGGACGGATTCCGGTTGCGGAAAATTCGTCCCTGTCTCAACGGCCCGGGGAGGGGTTCTTTTGGGCCACCAATCGAGGAAAATTCGGCAATGACCATAATTTCAGCTGTCATCGCCTGCGGTCTGCTTTCAGTCCTTTACGCCATCTGGGCGACACGTTCGGTCCTCGCGGCCGATCAGGGCAATGCACGCATGCAGGAAATTTCCGCGGCCATCCGCGAAGGCGCCCAAGCTTATTTGGCGCGCCAGTACACCACCATCGCCATCGTCGGCGTCGTGGTCCTGCTGCTTGCCTGGTGGCTGCTTTCGATCACCGCCGCCATCGGTTTCCTGATCGGCGCCGTTCTCTCGGGTGCCGCTGGCTTCATCGGCATGCACGTCTCGGTGCGCGCCAATGTGCGGACCGCGCAGGCAGCTTCCAACAGCCTCGCTGCCGGCCTCGAGATCGCCTTCAAGTCGGGCGCCATCACCGGCATGCTGGTTGCTGGCCTGGCCCTGCTCGGCGTCTCGATCTACTACCTGATCCTGACCCAGTTCATGGGTCTGCAGCCAAACGATCGCGTCGTCATCGACTCGCTTGTTTCGCTCGGCTTCGGCGCCTCGCTGATCTCGATCTTCGCTCGTCTCGGCGGCGGCATCTTCACAAAAGGCGCCGACGTCGGCGGGGATCTCGTCGGCAAGGTTGAAGCCGGCATTCCCGAAGACGATCCACGCAATCCGGCGACCATTGCCGACAATGTCGGCGACAATGTCGGCGATTGCGCCGGCATGGCCGCCGACCTGTTCGAGACCTATGCGGTGACCGTGGTCGCCACCATGGTCCTCGCCTCCATCTTCTTCGGTGGCACCGCCGTTCTCGGCGCGGCCATGCTCTATCCGCTGGCCATCTGCGGCGCCTGCATCCTCACCTCGATCGTCGGCACCTTCTTCGTCAAGCTCGGTTCCAGCGGCTCGATCATGGGCGCGCTCTACAAGGGCCTGATCGTCACCGGCCTGCTGTCGATTGTCGGCCTTGCCGTAGCCACTTCGGCATGTATCGGCTGGGGCGAGATCGGCACCGTCGCCGGCATGGCCATCACCGGCACGAACCTGTTCATCTGCGGCCTGGTCGGGCTTTTGGTAACCGGCCTGATCGTGGTGATCACCGAATATTATACCGGCACCAACAAGCGCCCGGTGAACTCGATCGCCCAGGCCTCGGTCACCGGTCACGGCACCAACGTCATCCAGGGCCTCGCGGTGTCGCTGGAATCGACGGCGTTGCCGGCGATCGTCATCGTCGGCGGCATCATCTCGACATACCAGCTTGCCGGCCTCTACGGCACGGCGATCGCGGTGACGACGATGCTTGGCCTCGCCGGCATGATCGTCGCGCTCGACGCCTTCGGCCCGGTCACCGACAATGCCGGCGGCATTGCCGAAATGGCCGGCCTGCCAAAGGAAGTGCGCCAGTCCACCGACGCGCTCGACGCGGTCGGCAACACCACCAAGGCGGTAACCAAGGGCTACGCCATCGGTTCGGCCGGTCTCGGCGCGCTGGTGCTGTTCGCGGCCTACTCCAACGACCTCAAGTTCTTTGCCGCCAATGGCGACAAATACCCCTACTTCCAGGGCATGGGCGAGGTCTCCTTCGACCTCTCCAATCCTTATGTCGTCGCCGGCCTGATCTTCGGCGGCCTGATCCCGTATCTGTTCGGCGGCATCGCCATGACCGCCGTCGGCCGAGCCGCGGGTGCTATCGTCCAGGAGGTGCGCAAGCAGTTCCGCGAGGATCCGGGCATCATGGCCGGCACCTCCAAGCCGAACTATGCGCGCGCCGTCGACCTTCTGACCAAGGCAGCGATCCGGGAGATGATCGTTCCATCATTGTTGCCGGTGCTGGCGCCGTTGGTGGTCTATTTCGGCGTCCTCCTGATCTCGGGTTCGAAGGCATCCGCCTTTGCCGCCCTCGGCGCCTCGCTGCTCGGCGTCATCGTCAACGGCCTGTTCGTTGCCATCTCGATGACCTCCGGCGGCGGTGCCTGGGACAACGCCAAGAAGTCGTTCGAAGACGGTTTCGTCGACAAGGACGGCCTCAAGCACCTCAAGGGCTCCGAAGCGCACAAGGCCTCGGTGACCGGCGACACGGTGGGTGATCCCTACAAGGATACTGCTGGGCCGGCGGTCAACCCGGCGATCAAGATCACCAACATCGTCGCGCTGCTGTTGCTGGCCGTGCTCGCGCACGGCTAAGCTCAGCCGCTACGACTCAAGACAAAACCCGCGGGATCGCTCCCGCGGGTTTTTCATTGCCTGAGATGTGCCGCTTACAGGGAAGCGAAAGGAACGAAAGCCGATACCGCCGGGGTGGATCAGGTGCCGCCGAGTGTGCTGCCGCCGCTGGCGCCCGGAACACCAGGCGCCAGCTTGCTGGCGCCACTGATGATCTGGCTGAGGAAGTTCTGGTCCTTGCCGCCGGTCGGCGTGGTGCGCGAGATGAAGTCGAACACTTTGCCGTCCTTCAGGCCGTAATTGGCGATCTGGGTGACGCGCCCGTCATCGCCAAAATAGACCGCCAGCACATGCTGGTCGACGAGCCGCGGCTTGTCGAAGGCGACATAGCGCTTGCGCGTCTGCGAAATGTAATAAAAGGCCTCGTTGTCGAAGGTCGCCTTCGTCGAGGGAGTGCCGAGCGCCAGCAGCACCTGTTCGCGACTTGAGCCGACCGGCACCAAGTCGATCGCCTGCTGGTCGATGACGTAGCCCTGCGTCAGCGTCTCGCTCGGATTGAGATCGCCGATCATCTTGGACGAATTGCAGGCGGAAAGCGCCGCGGCGATCACCAGCAGCGAAACCGCACCGGCGGGCCTGGGCAGGAAAGTCGACTTGAATTTCAGCGCGTGCAACTACAACTCCATAAGCTGGCCGCAACTTGCGCTGGGCCGCAAAACCGGTAAACCAGCTTGCTTGCCGATGCAACAAGGCCACTTCAACAAACGGTCCCGGGAGACCACCCTCTAATGTTCCAGCGCCTCTTTGGCCGCGAACGTCATGCCAACCGCGCCATCACCGAGGCGCTTTACGCACAAATCGTGGCGGCGGCGCGGCAAACGGTGTTTTATTCCGCCTGGAACGTGCCGGACACGCCGCTCGGCCGCTTCGAGATGCTGTCTTTGCACATGTTCCTGTTCCAGCACCGGTTGCGCGGCGAGGGCGGTGCCGCGGCAGAGGTAGCGCAGGTGCTGATCGACGAGTTCTTCATGGATGTCGAACATTCGTTGCGGGAACTGGGCATTGGCGACGTCGGCGTGCCGAAGCGCATGCGGAAACTGGCGAAGATGTTTTATGGCCGTACTGCCGCCTATGATGATGCGCTGCAACGAAATGACCATGATGCGCTTGCCGCCGCCCTTGCCCGCAATGTCCGGCCGGATGCCGGCGCCTGGCCGCAAGCGTCGCAACTGGCACTCTATGCCGCCGATGCATCCAGGCAACTCGCGGAACAGCCGACCGAATCGATCGTTTCCGGCACGGTGGCATTTCCCGTGGCCAACGCTTGAGCGACGGCAGGCCGAATGAAGGTGGCGAAGTGGAGGCGAAGATGAAACATCCTGATACCCACAGCCCAGTGTCGTTCCTGGCAAATGTCGCCCGGCTGCCGCAAAAGGGGCTACCGGTGGTGATCGATGCCGACGCTGGGCAGCGCGCCCTGCTGGCCGTCGAGCACGAGCTGCTTTCGGTCGAGAACTATCGCGCCGAACTCCTGGTCGAGCCCTGGAAGCGCAACGGGGTAAAAGTCAGCGGCCATGTCGAGGCCGATATAACGCAGGCCTGCATCGTCACCCTCGACCCGGTCGAGGCGCATATCGACGAGCCGCTCGAAGCGCTGTTCCTGCCAGAGCAATCCAAGCTCGGGCGGCAAGGTTTCGACGGCGGCGGTGAGATCCTGCTCGACGCCGAAGGCCCGGACAGCCCGGAAACCTTTTCGGGCGATACGATCGACGTCGGGGCGCTTGCCGAGCAGTTCTTTGGCTTGGCGATCGATCCCTATCCGCGCAAGCCGGGTGTGTCGCTGGAGGCCGCCGGCGATGCCGAGCCTGTGGAGAATGAATTCCAGCAAAAGCTCAGATCACTGTTGGGAAAATCCTGATGGCTGACCCAATTTGAGAAAAGTTGGTTGTGCGGCAGCCCAAAACCGTTATTTTCGCCGAACCTTCGCGAGCCCCGTATCTTGGCAAGCCCGCTGGCCAAGCAACCGTGAGATGAACACCGCGTGATCAGGATTTCCATCGATGCCATGGGCGGCGATCACGGGCCAAGCGTGGTCATCCCGGCGCTCATGACTGTCGCCACCCGCCGTCCGGATATACGCTTCGTCATTTACGGGCGCGAGGAAGTGGTACGGCCCGAACTCGCAAAATTCCCCAAGCTGGCGGAAGTGAGCGAGTTCATCCACTGCGAGATTGCAGTGCGGATGGACGACAAGCCGAGCCAGGCGCTGCGCCACGGTCGCTGGAAATCATCGATGTGGAAGGCCGTCGAGGCGGTTAAGGCAGGCACTGCCGACGCCTGCATCTCAGCCGGCAATACCGGCGCGCTGATGGCGATGTCCAGATTCTGCCTTCGCACTATGGCGACCATCGATCGCCCGGCAATCGCGGCGCTCTGGCCGACATTGCGCGGCGAAAGCGTGGTGCTGGACGTCGGCGCCACCATCGGCGCGGATGCGCATCAACTGGTTGATTTTGCCATTCTGGGCACCGGCATGGCGCGCTCGGTTTTCGGCATCGAACGGCCGAGCGTCGGCCTGCTCAATGTCGGCGTCGAGGAGATCAAGGGTCAGGAGGAGGTCAAGGAGGCGGGCCGTATGCTGCGCGAGGCCAACATGGCCTCGATGAACTACCATGGCTTTGTCGAGGGTGACGACATCGGCAAGGGCAGTGTCGACGTCGTCGTTACCGAAGGATTTGCCGGCAACATCGCGCTGAAGACGGCGGAAGGCACCGTCAGGCAGATCGCCGGCTATCTGCGCGCGGCGATGAACCGGACGCTGATGGCCAGGATCGGCTATATCTTCGCCAAGACCGCCTTCGATCGCCTGCGCGAGAAGATGGATGTCGGCCGCTCCAATGGCGGTGTCTTCCTCGGGTTGAACGGCATCGTGGTGAAAAGCCACGGCGGGGCTGATTCGGATGGCTTCGCGGCGGCGATCGAGCTTGGCTACGACATGGTGCGCAACAATCTGCTCGACCGCATCGAGGCCGATCTCGACCTGTTCCATGCCCGCAATCCGAATGCCCAGACAATCCGGAAATCCGACGTCGTCATCGACGCAAAGGAATAGGAAAGAGTATTGATCAGATCAGTCGTGCGCGGCACGGGCGCCGCGCTGCCTCGCCGCATTATGAAGAATGCCGATTTCGAAGGCATGGTCGAGACGTCGGACGAGTGGATCGTCCAGCGCACCGGCATTCGCCAGCGCCACATTGCGGCCGACGACGAGACGACGGCCTCGCTGGGCGAGGCGGCAGCGCGCGCAGCCCTCGACAGCGCCGGCCTGACGGCTGACGACGTCGACCTGATCGTGCTGGCGACCTCGACGCCCAACAACACCTTTCCCGCGACGGCGGTCGAGATCCAGAACCGGCTCGGCATGCACCACGGTTTTGCCTTCGACCTGCAGGCGGTCTGCTCCGGCTTCGTCTATGCAGTGACGACCGCCGACCTCTATATCCGCGGCGGCTTGGCCAGACGGGTGCTGGTGATCGGCTCGGAAACGTTTTCGCGTATTCTCGACTGGAACGACCGCTCGACCTGCGTCTTGTTCGGCGACGGCGCCGGCGCGATGGTGCTGGAAGCAGGCACGGGGGCAGGCGGCATCGGCGACCGAGGCGTTCTGGCAGCCAGCCTGCGCTCCGACGGCATCCACAAGGACAAGCTTTTCGTCGACGGTGGGCCGTCGACCACAGGAACGGTCGGGCACCTCAGGATGGAAGGCCGCGAAGTGTTCAAGCACGCGGTCGGCATGATCACCGACGTCATCGAGGCGACGTTCGCACAGGCCGGCATCAGCGCCGGCGACCTCGACTGGTTCGTGCCGCATCAAGCCAATAAACGAATTATTGACGCTTCGGCCAAAAAGCTCGGGATAGAGGAGCGGAAGGTGGTGGTGACCGTCGATTTGCACGGTAATACCTCGGCTGCTTCCGTGCCGCTGGCACTGTCCGCGGCCGTCGCCGATGGTCGCATCAAAAAGGGTGACCTGGTGCTGCTCGAGGCGATGGGCGGGGGCTTCACCTGGGGCGCGGTCCTGCTCCGCTGGTAAGTGCCGAACTATCGGGTTCGGGTCCTTGACCTTGACGGATCAATTACTTAGGTTCTGCCGTTGCTTGTATCGATTTATGTTTTTGAGCTGATGGGACGGTTCGTATGGGGGGAAAGACACTTACGCGCGCCGACCTCGCCGAAGCCGTTTATCGCAAGGTTGGGCTGTCACGTACTGAATCCGCCGAGCTTGTCGAGGCGGTGCTGAATGAGATCTGCGAAGCGATCGTTCGCGGCGAGACGGTGAAGCTGTCGTCCTTCGCGACCTTCCATGTCCGCTCCAAGAACGAGCGCATCGGGCGCAATCCCAAGACCGGTGAGGAAGTGCCAATCCTGCCGCGCCGGGTGATGACCTTCAAATCATCGAACGTGCTGAAGAACCGTATCCTGCGCTCCCATCAAAGCAGCAAAGCCAAGGGCAGCAAGTAGACGTCCACTCCCGCTTTGCCGAGAATCATGCTCCAGGCTTCGGTTGAAAAACGAACCCTGCTTTTGCGCCGGGCTTGAATATTGTTTCATAAACCGCTGAAATAAGATGCGATTCGGCAGGCCGGATCGGTATTTGGGTGTGATCCGTTCCGACGGGACGGGAAGCTGCTCTCCTTGTTAAGCGTAATGTCGCCCGAACCGGTTCCCACCTTTCGCGATCATGTTCTAGCGTGAGGATTCGTCCATGGACAAGAGCCCCGATGCTTTCCGCACCATCAGCGAGGTCGCGGAGGATCTGGATTTGCCGCAGCACGTGCTGCGCTTCTGGGAGACGCGTTTCAACCAGATCAAGCCGATGAAGCGCGGCGGCGGCCGCCGCTACTACCGTCCGCAGGACGTCGAGCTGATCAAGGGTATTCGCCATATGCTCTACGATCAGGGCTATACGATCAAGGGCGTGCAGAAGCTGTTGCGCGAGAACGGCAACCAGTTTCTGATCGCCGTCGGCAGTGGCGACATGGCGGCGGTCGAGGCGATCTCGCAGCGCCGACAGGCTGACGCGGTACCGCTGACGCAAGCGGCGCAGCCGCGCGGCCCGGACGACGAAATGCTGGTCGGCCAGCCGAGGGTGAAACCCAGCCGTCGTTTTTTCGGCATAGGCAAGACCGACGAGGAAGGCCCGGTTCCGCCGGACACGTCAAAACTTTCCCGTGACAATCGCGCTTTGCTGCAGGAGGCGCTATTCGACCTCCTGGAATGCAAGCGCCTGCTCGATCAGGTTCGCTAGAGCCCGCCGGGTTGACCGGAACGGTCTTCAGGGTCATGCGTTAGGCTTCCTTCTGCAGATGAAGGAAGCACGTCATGGCATCGCTTTCGAGCATCTCCGACACCGATCTGAACAAGCAGGTCGCGGCCTTGACCAGGGAACTGGCCACCTTGAAGAAAGCCGTGTTGAAGCAGGGCGGCGCCTTTTACGAAGACGGGCGCGATAGCGCGTCGGATTATTATTCGGATATCACTGAGCGGCTCGGCCACGCCTTGCCGGCAATCAGAAGGCAAGGCCGGGCGATCGAGCAGACCGCCCGAGATCACCCGGCGACAGCGGCCGCTGTCGGGCTGGTTCTGGTCGGGCTCGTCGCCAGTCTGTTCCTCACTGGCCGGCAGCAAAACGTGCCGCGAGCGCGTTCAAGGTCGGCACGTTGAGATAAGCAAATGGCGGTGGTCGGCGGACCGCCGCCATTTTTCGCCGACACGGCAAACCCGGCAAGCGCGCCGCCCTTGGTCAAGGACCAGAACGCCTGCTTGCCGGTCGTTCGCCCGAGGGTGTTTTCAGTACTTCTTCGCCACAACCTTCTTGTGGTGGTGGCGGTAGTGGTGGACGCGGTGATGGTAGTGATGGCGGTGATGCTTCTTGACGGTGGTCTGCATCGTCGTTGCGTTCGCGCTGCTTGCGCCGATGATCGGCATTGAAAGGGCAAGTGCGATTGCAAGTCCAAGGGCGGAGAGAAGAGGCTTCTTCATGACATCGTTTCCTTTTTGCGCAGGCGGAATTCGAGCGTCACTGATTCAGGTTGGTGACTCGAGCGCTGCAGTTGGGACTATCGCCTTGGAGTTTTTCGGTAGTTTTTCCGGCCTGTAGAATTTTGTTTCCGGACTGTGTCTGCCGACGATCCGGCCAGATGTCGGCTCGCCGGCATCCGCCTTCATTCCGGCGTCGGTTCACGATGCCGTGACGCTATCTTTGATGCTTGGCAAATCACCGGCGAGCGGGCATTCTCCCGATCGTCTCAGGCAACAACATGATTTGATCTAACTCTTTCATCCCACGGAGTTGCCAATGCCCCAAATAGCAAAACGCGAACCTTACTCCGAACTGGCGGCGAGCGCGGTTACGCCTGAACGCAGTGCTGTCCGAACCGCCCGGGAAGCCCGTGGATACAGCATCGAAGAGCTGTCCCTGGCGTGCGGGCTGGCAGCCTATGAGATTGCCGACATTGAAAGCGGCAAGGATGCCGATCCCTCGAAACGTCGGCGTATTGCCTCCGCGCTTCAGTTTCCGGAAAGCGCTCTGTTTGATGAAGCCGTGTTGCCCGCCAAAAGGCGATCCGTGTCGTAGCGGCGTGCCATGCTTTTGTTCCACGAGCTCGCCATGGGTCGCCCTGGCGGGCTTCGTTTTTTTCGGCCACGTAGTAGACTTGCCGGCCGCCACGGCGACGCCAGACGGAAATTGCTGGAGATGAGCCTCGAATCCGTTCGCGCCTTCTTCGCCGCACACGCGCCCGACATTGACGTCATCGTCACGGAGGCAAGCTCGGCGACGGTGCCTCTTGCAGCCGAAGCGCACGGCGTAGCGCCGGCGCAGATCGCCAAGACGATCTGCTTGCGCGCCGGCGACCAGACGATGCTGATCGTGGCCGGCGGGGTCTCCAGGCTGGACAACCGCAAGTTCAAGGACCGGTTCGGCGGCAAGGCGCGAATGCTGGACGCCGAGCAGGTGTTCGCCGCGACCGGTCATCCCGTCGGCGGCGTATGTCCGTTCGGCCTGCCATCACCGCTGCCGGTCTATTGCGACATCTCGCTGCGCGCCTTTGACGAAGTTGTCCCCGCCGCAGGCGCAACCAACGCCGCCGTGCGGCTCAGCCCGCAACGCATGGCGGAACTCGTTGGCGCAGAATGGGTGGATGTTTGCCAGTAGCCATTTATCCGGGTCCTGGGACCCGCTGAGCGCTACCGCTATTCGGTCTTCTGCGACTCTTCTTTCTTGATCGTCTGAGCGTCCGTGACAGTCGACATATCGGCCTTCTCGACGCTCGCTGTCTTCGTCTGCGTGTCGACCGATGCCTGGACCTTGGAATGCGCGGGGCAGTCCGCAGAGGCAGCTGATATGGACATGGTCAGTGCCGCAGCCATTGCGAGGAATGTCTTCATGGTCACTCTCCTCTTTCGTTCGATGGGTAAAGTTAGCCCGTCTGGCGCCGACCGCAAAATCACATTTGTTCACACGCGCTCTTGCGCACACGGAAGCCTACGCTGGCCCAGCAATTCAATTGGTTGCGCGGATAGCCGCTTGCCGTATCAAAGCCCACCGGCTGCGGCCATAGGATTTTTGGCGTTAAAGATCTCGCCGCTCAGAGCCAGTCTCAAATCTTCGGCGCTGAGCTGACCGCTTTCAAATAAATCCATCACCCTGCGGCCGAGCACGTCTCTGCCTGGATCGCCGTCAGCGAGGCCTAGTTCACGGCATCGGGCATCAAGTGCCCTGGTCAACATGGTCAGCTCGGCAGGACAGGCAACTCCTTGAAGCGACATTGCATCTCTCCTGAAAGGGCGAAAGCGCGTGGCATCTTCGAAGCGTCCGCTCGCCCTTACAACTGCGGACGACGGCGATTCAACTAAAACCAACCTTTTTCGAACTCAACATTCAATCGTACCAAAACGCCGCGCGCTCCAATGGGAGGATACTGCTACAATACGGGATGGCCGTCCGAATAGCGGTTGTCCTCGCGCTTCTTTTCGCCTTCGCCTACGGTTTCGCAAAACTCGCGGAACATTATGGCGGCGTTCGCGACCGGCCCTCTCCGTGTAAAGAATTGCCCTATCCTGATTGTCCTGACCAAAAAGCTCCTCCCCGGGAAGAAACTAAGCCTTGAGCAGGCGCTTGTTCAGGTCAGGCCAGCCATCGGCATTGAACTAGTTCTTTCCAACCGACGGTTGGTGGACGCATTGCAGCTGATGCGCCTAGGGTTCACTACGATCCGCGCGCACCGGGCATGCCCAACCCCCGAGTCACCCCTGCCTGATGCAAGGCGCCTGATCGAGTCCCGCCGTTCTGGCATGTGCGGCGGGACCTTTTTTCATTGAAGCTGGAACACGGGCTCACGGTGAAGGTTGGCGTACGCAGCAAACCTTACCTAGCCATTACCGCGCGGTTTCTCGGTGGGCTTCTGGCTAGACGTCAGCCTCCGTGCCTCGCGCCTAAGTGATGCGTGATCGATTCCTCGATGAGATCACGCGCCTTCGTACGCTGCGCTGGCTGCAATGCGGCTATTGTCTGTATAGCCAGTTTGGGGGAAAACTGGCTAAGCCTTTGGATTTTAATGGTCGGAGTGGCCGGATTCGAACCGACGACCCCTTGACCCCCAGTCAAGTGCGCTACCGGGCTGCGCTACACTCCGGACCGGTCGCGATGTATCGTGATAGACCGGCTCCGGTCAACCGAATTCGGTTGCTATCCTGCCTGAAGTAACAGCAACGGGGATTGCCGGTCGCTGCGCCGCCCGCAACTGCCACTGGTGGCGGTATTCGAGCGCGATGGCACCCCAGATCAGGCCAAGCAGCAGGTAGACATGGCGCCAGTGGTCGATGTCGATGAAGGTGCCGAGCCCGATATTGCCGATGAAGGCGACGTAGGCGCATAGAAGATAAGGCTGCCACGGCCGGTCGCGCAGCAGAATGCGGAAGCCGGCGGCGATCGTCCAGCACGTCAGCGTCAGGAACGACACGAAGCCGAGCCAGCCGTAATCCATCAGCATCTTCAGCCAGATGTCGTGGGTGTCCTCGCCGAACATCTTGCCGAACACGAGCGGGCCGATGCCGAACGGATGCTCCAGTGCCATCTGAAAGCCGATCGTATAGCGGGCGAAGCGGCCGAGGCGGGCGGTGTCGTAGCTTTGTTCGAGTTGCGCGCGGTTCGAGAACATCTCCGCGACGCCCGGCAGTTGCAGGATGACGATCATCGCGATGACCAGCAGTCCGACGGCGGCGATGGTCATGACGACGACGCGCAGCCTGAACTTGCCGCTGGCGCTCTGCAGGAACAAGGCACCGGTCAGCAGGATCGCCGAAACGGCGAACATGCCCCAGGCGCCGCGCGAAAAGGAAAAGAAGATGCCGGCGGTGATGATCAGCAGCGGCACCGCCAATAGCGGCATGCGCGCGACCGAACCGGTAAGCAGCAGGTAGAGCAGGTAGATGCCAGGCAGCACCAGGAAAGGCCCGAACACGTTCGGGTCCTGGAAGGCGCCGGCGGCGCGGTCGTATTTGGTGAAGATCTCGGCTCCTGGAAAGGCATGGAAATAGCCGGCTATGCCGACCAGCGAAGTCAGCACCGCCGACACCACATAGGCGACGAAGATCACCCGATAGAGACTGGGCCGGACGGCCGTAACGGAAGCGAAGAAAACCGCGGTGAGGGCCAGGAACAGCGAGACGGCGAGATAGAGCGGCGTGCCGGCGAGGTCCGACATCTGCGTCATCGAGATCATGCCGCCGATGTTCATGATAACCAGCAGCACCAGCAGCGGCACCGCCACGCGCTGTATGCGCAGGCCGAACAAGGGCCACACCACGATCAGCCCGATCATATAGAGGTCGTACGGCGCGGGCTCGGCAATGACGAAGCCGGACAGGAAGACGCCGAGGAAAACCGCCCCCGACGCAATCAGTGCAATCAGCTTGGCGTTGACCGCCGCAGCCGACAATTCATAGGCCGTCGCGCTCAATATGCGTTTTCCGTGTTGAGCAGGCGGATCGGCGTCAGGAACAGGATTTTGAGGTCGAACAGGAGCGACCAGTTCTCGATGTAATAGAGGTCGTATTCCGTCCGCATGCGAATCTTCTCGTTGGTATCCATCTCGCCGCGCCAGCCATTGATCTGCGCCCAGCCGGTCACACCGGGCTTGACCTTGTGACGGGCGAAATAGCCGTCGACCACCTCATTGTAGAGGAGGTTGTGCGACTGCGCGGCAATGGCGTGCGGGCGCGGCCCGACCAGCGACAGCGAGCCGAACAGCGAATTGAAGAACTGCGGCAGTTCGTCGATCGAGGTCTTGCGGATGAAGCGGCCGACACGGGTGACGCGTGGATCGTTCTTGGTCACGGTCTGCTTCGCCGTCGGGTCCGCCTTGTCGGTGTACATCGAACGGAACTTGTAGACCTCGATGATCTCGTTGTTGAAGCCGTGCCGCTTCTGGTGGAACAGCACCGGCCCCTTGCTGTCGAGTTTGATCGCGATTGCGGTCGCCAGCATCACCGGCGAGAACGCGATGATGCCGATGATCGAAAAGACGATGTCGAAGGCGCGCTTGGCGACCGAATCCCAGTCGTTGATCGGCTTGTCGAAGATATCTAGCATCGGCACCGAGCCAATGTAGGAATAGGCGCGCGGCCTGAACTGCAGCGCGTTCGAATGCGCCGATAGCCGGATGTCGACCGGCAGCACCCACAGCTTCTTCAATAACTGCAGCACGCGCGATTCGGCGGTCAGCGGCAGCGATACGATCAGCATGTCGATGCGCGCGATGCGGGCAAATTCGATGAGTTCGGAAATCGTGCCGAGCTTGGGATAACCGGCGACAACCGGCGGCGACCGCTTGTCGCCCCGGTCGTCGAAGATGCCGCAGATGCGGATGTCGTTGTAGGGCTGCCTTTCGACCGAGCGGATCAGTACCTCCGCCGCCTTGCCGCCGCCGACGATGACGGCGCGGCGCTCCATCCGCCCGTCGCGTGCCCAGCGCCTGATCAGCTTCGACATCACCAGGCGGAGACCCAGGATCAGCACGAAGCCGACGACGAACCACGTGCCGAAGAGCAGGCGCGAATAGTCTTCCGACATTTTCATGGTGAAGGCGGTGAGCGCCATCAAGGCGAATGTTCCGGCCCAGACCAGCAGGAGACGGCCGAAATTGGCGATCGGCCGCATCAACGCGACGATCTGGTAGCAGTCGGTGACGTCGAACAGAACGACCGCGAGGAACGAGGTGGCGGCGATTGTCAGTGAGTATTGCCAGGCAAGATAGTTGAAAAAGCCGACATAATAGAAATAGACGGCAAGACCTGACACCAACAGCAGCGCGAATTCCACCATACGCAGGACGCCGCTCACCATGATCGGCGACATCGTATCGCGCCGGTATTGCGAGGCGACCTGGCGGGCAACATCGTTCATGCCGCCGGCCGTATTGTTCTCGGCAGGGGCGTCGAATTTGCGCACCGCGTCTAGCGAAAAACGGCGCGCTGGGTCGATTTCGTTCATGGGGCGTCCGCAGGTTTCCCTCAGGTGAATAGCAAAAGAGAGCTAAGAAACCCTTGAAACAACAGATGGCTTTGGAGACGCTTTCACCGGGGGGCCTTTTGCAGCCGTTGCTCTATTGTTTGAGCGCGGCGAAATAAGCCTTTTCGATTTCAGCGGCCATTACATCGGCGCCGAAGCGTGCCTTGAGGTCGGCGAGGCCGGGCATCAGGCCCTTGTAGGTGTCGAGATCGGCCAATGCGGCGCTTATCTTGTCGCCGAGTTCGCGCGGGTCGGGCCGGATCAGGGCAGGCGAGCCGGTGTCGAAGATTTCCGGTATGCCGCCGACCGCCGTCGCGATGATCGGCTTGCCGGCGGCGAGCGCTTCCAGAACGATATAGGGCATGGCTTCCGCGCGCGAGGGAACGACGACCAGTTCGGCCAGCGTGAAGGCGAGCCTGGCCGGCATCGGCGCCAGGAAGCTGACCTCGAGGCCGAGCTGATTCACCTGGGCGCGATAGCGCGGCAGGTCGTCGCCGTCGCCGACCATCAGCGCCTTCAATGGGCGGCCGAGGCGTGTCGCGGCTAGCCCCAGCGCATCGATGAAGATGTCGGGGCCTTTGAGGTCTCGCATCATGCCGATATAGAGGAGGTCAACCGCATCGTGCTCGGTCCACACCGGCTCGAACTCGGCGCCGCGCAGGCCGTTGTGGACGAGAGCGTTCGGAATGGGCGGCTCGCCGACCTTCCTGCGATAAGTCCGCCGCTCATAATCGGAAACAAACAGCAGGCAATCGGTGAAGCGAGCCATGAAGCGCTCGAGCGCGAAGAACAGCTTCCCCATGGCGGTAGTCTCGTCATAGTGAAGCGAGCCGCCATGCGGCGAATAAAGGCGGGCTACGCGAGACCTGGATACCCGCAACAATGAGCCGAACAGACGGGCATAGGCGCCACCTTTGGCGCCATGCCCGTGCAGCACGTCCGGCCGCAATTCTTTTATGATCCTATAGGTGCGCCGGGCCGAAGCGAGATCGCCTGGCCCGACATGCCGCTGCATCGGGGTGCGATGAATGCCGAGCGCCAGGCTGCCTTTCATCTGTTCGAACAGCCGTTCCTCGAAATCGCCGCCAGTGGTCGAATCGCAGACGATGCCGACGGCATGGCCGGCGGCGACCTGAGCCTCGGTCAGGTCGCGCACATGCCGGAAGATGCCTCCGACCGGTGAGCGAAAGCAGTGGACGATCCTGAGTGTGTCCGCCACTTGGTCAGCACATCAAAACAGGCGTTCGCGAACATAGACTGTATCGCCGGGTAGTAGCGGATCGGAGGTCACCACGCGTCCGGTTATCACTTTGCCGTTGATGTCGCGGGTGATGTCGACGCTTTCCTGGTTGGCGCGCGGCGTGAACCCGCCGGCGATGGCGACGGCTTTCTGTACGGTCAGGCCTGGAACGTAGGAATACTGCCCCGCCGCACCCACTTCACCCATGACGAAGATCGGCCGGTAGCGATCGATTTCGACCGAAACATCGGGATCCCGCAAATAACCCTGGCGCAGTTTCTCGGCGATCTCGCCCTCGAGCTGCTGGGCGGTGTGGCCGCGCGCCGGCACGTTGCCGACGAGCGGCAGCGAGAGATAGCCGGACTGGTCGACGCTGTAGGTATTGGTCAGTCCTTCCTGCTCGAACACGGTTACGCGGACGCGGTCGCCGGCGCCGAGGCGATAGGGCTGGTCGAGAACTTCATGGAATGCGGCCGGCGTCGGCCGGTAGCTGGAGCAGCCCGAAAGCATCGATACGGCAAGCAGCGCGCGGAAAAGGGGAGCAGTGCTTTTCATGAGCGGACACGTACCTTTGAATAGCCGGCGACTCTGCGGCAAACCTTAACGATCGAGCTCGGTTATCATCCTGTTAGGGTTAATGGCCGGTAAAGGCGCGCGGCCGATGCGGGCCGGATCGACAAATGCAGATGGTTTTCAGCCTCTTGTTTGCTGATTGTTAGTAGAGCCTAACAGGTTCTTACCGCGATATTAACGGCTGAGTTACCATAGTTGTTTACGGTGCATGCTGACTCAGTACCGGAGCAGGGATGCATGTCCGTTCAATCCGCGGCCGCAGATGTCGACGTCGATCTCAGGCAGCTTTTCGCCAGCCTGGCGCGAAACTGGCTGCGTATCCTTGTCGTCGCGCTGGTTGTAACCGGCCTGGCCTTTGCGCTCGCCTGGCTTGCAACGCCCGAATACAAGGCGGCAGCCAAGCTGGAGATCGGGCCTCGAGAATCGGAGTTCACGCGGCCAGCCGGGGCCAACGGCAACGAGCGGTCGATTCCCGACGAAGAGGCTGTGGCCACCGAGGTCCAGATCATCTCGTCCCCCGACATCCTCAAGCAGGTGGCGGCGAAGCTCAACCTGGCGAAATTGCCCGAATTCGACGAGGCGCTGAAGATGTCGGCGCTGAGCCGCGCCCTTGTCCTTGTTGGCTTGAAAAGCGATCCGTTCGAGATTCCGCTGGAAGAGCGCGTGCTGGACGCAATGCATGAGAAGCTCAACGTCTATGGCGTTGAAAAAACCCGCGCGATCGCAATCGAGTTCTCGTCAGAGGATCCAAAGCTTGCCGCCGCGATCCCGAACGCCATTGCAAATGCCTATATCGCCTCCAAGGGCAATGCCAAGCTCGAATCGAATTCCGCCGCCACCGACTTTCTGGCCCCGGAAATCGCGGATCTGCAGAACCGGGTGAAGGAGGCGGAAGCCAAGGTTGCCGCATTCCGTGCGCAGTCCGATCTTTTGATGGGCGGCAACAATTCGGTGCTTGCCACCCAGCAGCTGTCCGAATTGTCGAGCGAACTGTCACGCGTGCGCGCCAATCGCGCTTCGGCGGAAGCGACCGCTGACGGCGTGCGCAGGGCGCTGCGCAATGGCGGCTCGCTGGATGCCGTTCCGGAGGTGTTGTCTTCCGAACTGATCCAGCGCCTGCGCGAGCGGCAAGTCGAACTCAAGAATAACATCGCCGACCTTTCCACCACCTTGCTCGACAACCATCCGCGCATCCGCGCGCTGAAGTCGCAGCTCGCCGATCTCGACCGCCAAATCCGCAACGAAGCGGAAAAGATCATGAAGGGTCTGATGGCGCAGGCCGAGACGGCGAAGGCGCGAGAGGCTCAACTCGTGGCAGACGTCAACACGCTGAAGGCGGCGTCCGCCCGCGCCGGCGAAGAGCAGGTGGAACTCGATGCGCTGCAGCGTGATGCAGCGACCAAGCGTCAGCAGCTCGATCTCTATTCGTCCAGCTATCTCCAGGCGGCTGCACGCAAGGATCGCAACTACCTGCCTGTCGATGCTCGCGTATTTTCGGAGGCCCAGGTGCCGGCCGAACCCTATTTCCCCAAGATTGGTCCGATTGTCAGTGCGGCCTTTGTCGGCTCGTTGCTCATCATGGCGATTGTCACGCTGCTGCAGGAACTGTTTTCCGGCCGCGCCATGCGTCCGGCCGCCGGTGCCCATTTCGAGCGCATCGAGCAGGTTGCGATGCCGGCTGTCCAGGCCGAACGCGTAATGGCCGAGCCCGACCCACCGATTGCCCGGCCCGAACCGGCAGCCGCCGAGATCGATGAGACCGACGACGACAAGATTATCGAGACCAAAGTGGAGCCGGAACCCGTCGCGGTGGCGGAAGCGGCTGCCGAGAAAATCGAACCGGAGTACTCTGAAATGGCTGCTGCAGACATTGAACCGGCACGTTCTGTCCTCGGCGAGGTCGACATCGACAAGGCCGCGGAAAAACTGATCGCCACCGGTGCCGCCCGCGCCATATTCGTGTCGCCGGAAGGCGACGAGGCGGCCGCCTCGGCGGTGCTGGTGGCGCGTGCGGTCTCTGACGCCGGGCTACGCGTGCTGCTGCTTGATCTCACCGCTTCGGGTGCCGCCTCGCGGCCGATGCTGGACAGCGGGCTGTTTCCGGGCATCACCGATCTGCTCGCCTCGCAAGCGCAGTTCAGCGATGTGATCCATCCCGATCTCTATTCGGACTGCCACGTTATTCCCGTCGGCACAGCCGATCCGGTCCGCGCCATGCGCGCCGCCGACCGGCTGCCGATCATCATGCAGTCGCTGACCACCGCCTACGATCTGGTCGTGGTCGAATGCGGACCGGCCGACGCGCAAGGCATCAGCCGCCTGGTGGGCGCGGGGACCGAGGTCTTGCTCTCCATGCTGGAGCCGGACGACGAGGTGACGCAGGCCGCGATCGCGCTCATCGAGAGCGGCTATCCTGACCTGACGCTGGTCACGCCAATCGGCCATGTGGCGCCGGGGCCAATGCCGGGACGGCGCTCGGCCGCCTGAGGCAGTTTTCTCAAATCGAAATCAGCTGTCGTCTTCGCCTGCGGCCGGTGCTGTCCGCCCCACGGCTTTGCGGCGCAGCAGCTTGGTCAGCTTCCAGACCATTGGGCTGTGCTTGATGAATGCCTTCAGGCTTGCGCCGTGCCTCAGCGCAAGCGCCAGCGCACGACCCTTCAGCGTCAGCGGAACCAGCACCTCGAAATGCTGCGTTTCGACATCGCACCACAATCGCTTGTAGGGTTCGTCGCCAACCGAGAAATCATAGATTTTGAAACCCGCCTCGCAGGCTTCCTGGATGTTCTCAAAGAACAGGAAGTCGCCCGGGCTGGTGTGTGCGAGGTCGTCCTCGGCAATCGCCCCGAATTCGCAGATCAGCCGCTTGCCCGAGCGGCTCGATCCGGTGACAGCACGGAGCTTGCCGGCGACTTCCAGCCCATGCAGGACGAAGGACGGATCTTCCTCTTGAAGCGCGTCGGCAAACAGCGAGCGGAAAAAAGCGCGCACCTCCGCTTCACCGAAAACATTGGCGATACCCATCTTGCGAAAGCGGAATTCCTTCATCTCGAAAAAGGCATCGAGCAGCATGTGCACCTCGTCCGCAGTCTTCGCCTCGATGCGACGATAGCTGCCGACGGCCTCGAACTTGCGCGCCTGCGAGCGATGTTTCTTGCGCCTGCGCTTGCCGCTCACGCGGGTGAGCAGCGCATCAAATCCTCCTACAAGACTGGCGGCCAGCGACAGATTGGGGCTCGAAAAATGCGGCAAGGCGGAGAGCGGGTTGGCAACGCCGTCGAGATCGGGCAGCAGCCGCTCTAGCGCGACAAGATCGATGTCGCGTCGCGCCTTGGCAATTGCAGCCAGCATCAAGCGGATCGCCGCGCTATCGGCATTCTCCAGCCATTGCGGTTCGGCGGCGGCAAAATTGCCGTTCGCATGGCGGCCGCCCATGAACCGGGCGACGCGGAACGCTCCACTGCGAGTGACCTCCAGCGCCAACGAGAAGACCGGCCTGTCGTCGGCGCGCAGCGTCGCAACGACAACGTCGGCGCCGGTATGTGCGGCCCAGTTCCGGATCCAGCCTGCGCTCTGCGCCGGGGCAAAAAGCGCCGAATGGCAGAATTCTGCGTACGCCGCCAGCGCCGCACCATCGGCGACCGAGGTTGACAGGCCGGCCTTGCCGGCCGGCAAGACACACGGCGACGCCTCGCTGCTTGCCAGCCGATTGCCGTCAAATGATGCGGTGGCGTCAACCATACCTCAATCCTTAGGGCGTATTCGTCGCGATTGGGGGTCCGCGCAGGCGCATTCCATGCTTGATGAGCTTAGGCGCAAAAGGTGAATGAATGATCGACGCGGGCGAGGCAATCCGCAAACTGGCGCTCAATCTCGCCCGTTATTCCGGTCTCGCGCCGCTGGCCAAGCCGTTTATCGGCGGCCTCGGCGCCATCCTGATGCTGCATCGGGTCACCGCAACACCGGAAAAGCCGAACGGCGTCAACCGCCACTTGAATATCGCGCCTGGGTTTCTCGACACCGTGATCGCCGACATGAAGGCGAACGGCTACAGTTTCGTCACGCTTGACGAGGCGATCGAGCGCATCAAGGCTGGCGACAAGGACGGCGGCCAGTTTGCGACGATCACCGCCGACGACGCCTATCGAGACAACATGACCGAGGCGCTGCCGGTGCTGGAGAAACACGGCGCGCCGATCACCATCTACGTCGCGCCTGGACTGATCGACGGCGCTGCCGATTTGTGGTGGGACGTGGTCGAGGACATCGTCAATGCGCGCGATCGCCTGACGCTGACGACGCCGGATGGCCCGGTGACGATCGACTGCTCGAGTCCGGGAAAAAAGGTCCAGGCCAATGCGCGCCTGCACGCTCATCTGACGCTGAAGGTGCGCGAGCAGGACCAGCGTGCGGTGTTGCGGGATCTGGCGCGCTCGAACGGCATCGAGTTGGGCGGTCCGCGCCCGAGCACGCTGATGAACTGGGACGAGATCCGCACCATGGCCGCGCACCCGCTGGTGACGATCGGCGCACATAGCGTCAATCACTGCAATCTGAAGCGGCTTTCCGAGAGCGATGCGCGACATGAGATCGGCGACGTCAAGCGCATATTGCAGGCCAAACTCGGCGAGGAGCCGCGCCATTTCGCCTATCCCTATGGTTATGCCAGCGCCGTCGGCCGCCGCGAAGTGGGCCTAGTTCGCGATGCCGGCTATGCCTCGGCGGTGACGACCCGCCACGGCATACTCCGCGCCGAGCATGCCGAGTTCCTGCATGCCCTGCCGCGCATTTCGGTCAACGGCCGCTATCAGAGCGTCGCCCACATCCGAACCATGCTGTCGGGCGTGACGACGCCGCTGGCCAATGCCGGCAAGACGGTGGTGACGATCTAACTGTTGCCTCGGCTCTTCGGCCGCGGCTCCAGGATCAGCCATTTGATGATGCCCATCGCCGGCAGCACCCACAAAAGCCCACTGAGCAGGAAGAAGATGAAGTGCGCCAGCGGCCCGGACTGCGACAATTGGGCGACCGCCACGATCGAGGCGACCAGTGCATAGACTATGACCAGCACTACCAGCAGGAAGCTTCCGATCAGCTTTTTCAGGCGAATGGGCATGGCGCGATCTCGTTGATCGTTATCGCTTAGGCCGAACAGCCAATACGCGCAACCCGCCGGAAACGGCGCGACGGCGTGCCGCGCTGTCCGGTCTTGCAAGCCGGGTTGCGATGGTTCACCAATCCGCGAGTTCAACTGCCGGGACAAATCCATGGCTGCTGCCATATCCGATGCCGCGCCTTTCGCCGCCCGCGATCGCGACCTTCGCAACCGCGCGCTGGTACGCGGTTGGCTCTATGTCGTGCTTCTGGTGGTGTTTGCGCTGGTACTGGTCGGCGGCGCTACAAGGCTCACCAATTCCGGCCTGTCGATCACCGAATGGCAGCCGATACACGGGGTCATCCCGCCGCTCAATGATGCCGAGTGGCAGGAGGAGTTCGTGCGCTACCAGCAGATCCCACAATATGCCGAACTCAACAAGGGCATGAGCATCGAGGCGTTCAAATCGATCTTCTGGTGGGAATGGGTGCACCGCATCCTGGCGCGCAGTGTCGGCGTGGTCTTCGCCCTGCCGCTGCTGTTCTTCTGGGCGACGCGCCGCATCGAGCCGGGCCTCGGCACGAAATTGTCGGGCATCCTCCTGCTCGGCGGACTGCAGGGCGCGATAGGCTGGTGGATGGTGGCGTCCGGGTTGGTTGACCGGGTTTCGGTCAGCCAATACCGGCTGGCGACGCATCTGACGTTGGCGGCGCTTATCTTTACGGCGACCATGGTGGTCGCGCGTGGGCTGGCGCCGCACTCGGAACCTGCCGCCGACCGCACGACGCAACGTCTGGCCGGCTTCCTGGTGCTGCTGGCGCTGGTCCAGATCTATCTCGGCGGGCTGGTCGCAGGGCTAGATGCCGGCTTGAGCTACAACACCTGGCCGCTGATGGACGGCAAGCTGGTCCCCGGCGACCTGCTGCTGCTCGAGCCGGCATGGCGCAATTTCTTCGAAAATCCGAAGACGGTGCAGTTCGTCCACCGGGTCGGCGCCTACACGATCTTCGCGGTCGCGCTCTGGCACATGATTGCGACACGCGGGCGTCTGCCGGGCACGACGCATGCTCGACGCGCGACGCTGCTGTTCCTGATTGTTGTGGTGCAGGCATCGATCGGCATCGGCACGCTATTGATGCAGGTGCCGCTGCACATGGCCCTGACGCATCAGGCATTCGCGCTGGTTCTGCTGGGCTTCGCCGCCGCGCATTGGCGCGGTACCAAGGGCGCATACCCGCTGCCCCACGAGATTGCTCTCAGAGGCTGAGCCGCACCCGCCGGATTGCCGCGGCAATCGCCAGCTCGCGGTTTTCGTCGACCGCATTGCGATCTTCATGGTGCCATGCAGCCGACAGGCAGCCATAAGCAATGGCGTGGTCCAGTATGGCGGGCGCCGTCTGGCCGAGCGTTGCTGCAAAGACTTGCGCCATATGGGCGATCCGCCGCGGATCGAGGCAAAGATCGTCTCGGTCGAGCGGGTTGTAGAACATGTTGGCGGCATCGAAGCCAGGGTCGCCGAGAACGCCCTTCGGATCGATCGCCAGCCAGCCACGTGGACCGTGCATGATGTTGTCGTGATGCAGGTCGCCATGCAGCGGCCGCGCGTCATGCGGATTGGACAACAGCCGTTCCGCGATTTCGGCAGCTTCGACATACAGGCTCCTTTCGCCGGCGGCGCGATCGGCCTTCGCCTTTCTGAACAGGCTGAAAAACCGTGTCCGCAGCGGCTGAAGGTCCGGCGGGGCAGGATGCGTCGACGGCGAGAGCAGTCTGGCCATCACCTCCGCCGCGATGGCGGTGGCGCCATTGTCGTCCTGATCCGCAATGATCTGTGACAGCGAGATTTCGCCGGCGTATTCGAGCAGCATGCGGTGGCCGTCGCCGCCGAGCAGCCGCACCGCGCCTTCGCCGCGTCGCCAGGCGAGGAAATGCTCGCCACGCAACTCGTCCTCGACATCGTCGAAAGGCTTTAGATCCTTGACGATTGCCGGCGAGCCGTCCTCGCGCGCGACCTTCCAGATGCGGCTGCTGAACGTTTCGACGATCAGTTCGGGCGCGCCGACCTTCCAGCGCTTCGGAAATGCCGGCGCATCCATTCAGAGGCCGAGCATCAGATCCATGTTCTGCACGGCGGCGCCCGAGGCGCCCTTGCCGAGATTGTCGTAGACCGCAAGCAGCAGCGCCTGCGCTCGATCGTCATTGGCGAAGACGTAGAGCTTCATCCGGTTGGTGCCGTTATAGATCTCCGGATCGATCTCAGGCACGCGTTCCTGATGCAGATACGGCGCCACCTCGACCACGCCGCCAACGATGGAAGCGAAATGATCGGCGATCGCAGCGTGAAGCTCGGCGCCGGTCGGCACATGGTCGAGGCCGCCGAGTTGCAGCGGCACCACGGTGATCATGCCTTGCGCGAAATTGCCGACCGCCGGCTGCATGATCGGATCGTACGAAAGCCTGGCATAGGTCCTGAGCTCAGGCACGTGCTTGTGCTGCAGCGTCAGCCCGTAGGGCAGGAATTCCGGCGCATCCTCGCCCTTGGCGACATAATCCTCGATCATCGGCCGGCCGCCGCCGGAATAGCCGGAAATGCCGTTGACGGTGACCGGAAAATCGGCCGGCAGCAGGCCCGCCGCAATCAGCGGCCGCAGCGTCGCGATCGGTCCTTGGGGCCAGCAGCCCGGATTGGCGACGCGCTTCGCCGAAGCGATCTTCTTCGCCTGGTCCTTGTCCATTTCGGCGAAACCATATTCCCACCCATCGGCGACACGATGCGCCGTCGAGGCGTCGATCACCTTGGTGGTGTCATTGGCGATCAGCGAAACGCTTTCCTTGGCGGCCGCGTCCGGCAGACAGAGGATCGCGACATCGGCAGCATTGAGGAACTCGGCGCGCGCTGCCGTTTCCTTGCGGCGCTCGGTCGGGATGGAGATGATTTCCAGGTCGCCGCGCTCGGCAAGCAGCGCCCTTATCTGCAGACCGGTGGTGCCGTGCTCGCCGTCGATGAAGATTTTCGGTTTCATTGCTTGCCAAAATTCCTGTTATCTCAAAGCTATATGCCGCTTGCCTGATTCAATCCGGCAACGCTGTGATTGCCCTGGTTCATTTCCTCGAGCCGCGCCTTTCGTTCCGCCAGCAGCCCGAGATAGTGCATGGCCACCATTGACCCGGCAATTGCCGTTATATCGGCGTGATCATAGGCTGGCGCAACCTCGACGACGTCGGCGCCGACGATATCGATCTGGTTGATCTGGCGCAGCACCGACAGGATCTTTGCCGAAGACGGGCCTCCCGCGACCGGCGTTCCGGTGCCGGGCGCAAAAGCCGGATCCAGGCAATCGATGTCGAAAGTGACGTAGGCCTTCTTGCCGCCGGTGCGGTCGACGATGGCATAGGCGATGTCGGACGCACGCATTTCCTCCACTTCATGACCATACAGGATCTTGATGCCGAACGTGTCGGGCGCATGGGTGCGGATGCCGATCTGGATCGACCGGTCGGGGTCGATGATGCCCTCCTTGACCGCACGGCCGACGAAGGAGCCGTGATCGATGCGCTTGCCGTCGTCGGGCCAGGTGTCCTGGTGTGCGTCGAACTGCACCAGAGCCAGCGGGCCGTGGATGGCGGCATGCGCCTTGAGCAGCGGCCAGGTGACGAAGTGATCGCCGCCGAGTGACAGCAGAAAGGCGCCGGATTTCAGGATCTTCGCCGCTTCGCGTTCGATCGTGGCAGGCGTCTTCTGGTGATTGCCGCTGTCGAGCAGGCAGTCGCCATAATCGACAACGGCAAGCTGTTCGAACAGGTCGCGCGAAAACGGATATTGCGGATCGTTGTCGAGGATGGCCGAGGCGCGGCGAATCGCCTGCGGTCCGAAACGGGCGCCCGGCCGATTGGTGACCGCAGCGTCGAAGGGAATGCCCCATACCACTGCATCGGCGTCCTTCACGTCCTTCGAATATTTGCGCCGCATGAACGACAGCGCGCCGGCATAGGTCGGCTCGAACGACGCACCCGTCCTGGAGCGGGTGGTGAAGGCGTGATCGATGGTCCTTGGCGGCATGAAGATATCTCCTGTGCGTCGACGCGCAACCTTATTGGACATAATTCTCAGAATTGCGACCCCTGGGGAGGATCATGGCCATTCGATCCGGTCACAAATCCTTGCTCGCCAGGCGAACCCCGCATGGCTCGCCAGGAGATTGCCTGGCAAGCAAAAGTAGCCGCCGCCGACTGCTTCGGCCGTCGCTGAACTGATTTTCCGGCATTTTGCAAGCCGGCTTCGTTCACCTGCCTGTCACGGGCATCGCTTAACCGGGGTGCGATCCCGGTACGGAGCGATTCTCATGCGAACGATTTGGCTGAGCCTTGTGCTTTCCGCGGCGCTGGTGGTCTCCCTTGGTCATGCATCGGCAGGCGAAACGCGCGCCAGGCAGATTCTCGACCGGTTCGAGCACGCCAACCAATGGCGCGACCATGTGATGGTGGCCGCGCACCGCGCCGGTGGCATGCAGGCCGGCAAGACGCTCTATCCCGAAAATTCGATCGCCGCCGTCGAGGCGTCGATCGCAATGGGCGCCGAAATCGTCGAGGTCGACATCAGGCGCTCGAAGGACGGCGAATTCGTCGTCATGCATGACAGCTGGCTTGACCGCACCACGACCTGCAAGGGCGAGGTGGTCAACCGAATGCTGGCCGAACTCAAGACGTGCCGTTTAGTGATCGAAGGCACCGGCGCCGTTACCGGCGAGACGGTCTCGACCTTGGGCGAAATGTTGATGGCGACCAGGGACAGGATCCTCATCAATCTCGACAACAAGCTCGATGTCGATAGCCTGGCGGGCATGATTGCGGTTGCGCGCGATCTCGGCATGGCCGAACAGGTCATCGTCAAGGAGAACCTGTGGAGTGCGGAGAGGATCACCACGGTCAAGGCTGCCATGGACGCGATCGGCAGCGGCTTCCAGTTCATGCCGATCATCGCCGATGACGCGGTTCGCGACGCCATGTTTGCCGAGAAAGTCAGCCAGGCCTTCCCGGTGCGCGCAGTCGAGATGATCAACTGGCGCATGGGATCGGAGACACTGACGGAGACCGGCGGTCCGCTGTTCAGCCCGCGCATGCGCGCGCTGGCGGTGAGGGGCGACTGGCACATCTGGGCCGACACCTACGCCATCGTCAACAAGCCGGGTGGCTTCCTCGCCGGCGGCCGCGGCGACGAGCTGGCGGTGGCGGCCAGCCTGCCGCGCGAGACCTACGGCTTCTGGGTCGAGCGCGGAGCGACCATCATCCAGACCGACGAACCGAGGGCCGCCATCGGTTGGCTGGCGGCGAACGGTTTTCGCGTACCCTACGCCGGTGAGAAGCGCCCGTCCGAGCCGGCCAACACGGCCAGCATTAACTAACGCCTGGCACGAACCAGAGTGATTGCCACGCTACGCGTGAGCGGGGACATTGCCGCCGATACCGTCCAATTCCTCGAGCGCATCTTCCGGCAGCGCGAGATCGCCCGCGGCGAGGTTCTCCCTGAGATGCGCGACGGAAGACGTGCCCGGGATCAGCAGGATGTTGGGCGCACGCTGCAGCAGCCAGGCGAGTGCGACCTGCATTGGCGTGGCGCCGAGGCGCGCCGCGACATTCGACAAGGTCGACGACTGCAACGGGTTGAAACCGCCAAGCGGGAAGAACGGCACATAGGCGATGCCGTCACGGCCAAGTTTGTCGATCAGGGCATCGTCGCCCCGGTGCGCCAGATTGTACTGGTTCTGCACGCAGACGATTTCGACCATCCGCCGCGCTTCCGCGATCTGCGCAGCGGTGACGTTGCTCAGCCCGATGTGACGCACCAGGCCCTGCCGCTGAAGCTCGGCCAGAACGGCGAGCTGCGCCTCGATCGATCCTTCGGCGGGGCCATGCACGTCGAATGTGATTCTGAGGTTGACCACATCCAGCACGTCGAGCCCGAGATTGCGCAAATTGTCGTGCACCGCCTGGGTCAATTCTTCGGGCGAGAAGGCCGGGATCCACGAGCCGTCCGCGCCGCGCCGGGCACCAATCTTGGTGACGATTGTGAGGTCGTCGGAATAGGGCGCGAGCGCCTCTCGGATCAGCCGGTTGGTGACATGCGGACCATAGAAATCGCTGGTATCGATGTGATCGACACCTTGCGCGACGGCTTCGCGCAGCACGGCCAATGCCACGTGACGGTCCTTGGGCGGACCGAAAACGCCCGGCCCTGCGAGTTGCATGGCGCCGTAGCCGAGCCGCTTCACGGTGCGGTCGCCGAGAGTGAATGTGCCTGACTTGTCGATGCTGGACATGATCTTTGCTCCTTCTGGGATGATGCACAGATACACGCTGTCCGATCTCATGATAATTGGGTACAATCTGCACGGGCTGTACGGAATAGCGAACAATGAAAATCGACCTTGGAGATCTGAACGCCTTCGTGACCGTAGCGCGCGCCAGCGGTTTTCGCGATGCGGCGCGCATGAGCGGCGGCAGTGCGTCCGGCTTGAGCGAGGCGGTGCGGCGCCTGGAGACGCAGCTCGGTGTCAGGCTGCTCAACCGGACGACCCGCAGCGTTGTCCTGACGGAAGCCGGCGAAGGCCTGTTGGCGCGGCTCGGTCCTGCCTTGACCGAGGTGGAGTCGGCCCTCGACGTGGTGAACGGCTTTCGCGACAGGCCGGCAGGTACGTTGCGCCTCAATGTGCCGGTCAGCGCGGCGCGGCTGGTGCTGCCCGGCATCGTTCCGCCTTTTCTCGCCGCCTATCCAGGCATCCGGTTGGAGGTGATCTCAGAGGAGAGCTTCGTCGATGTGCTGGCGGCGGGGTGTGACGCCGGCATTCGCTATGAGGAGCGGCTGGAGCAGGACATGATCGCCGTGCCGATCGGACCGCGCGTGCAGCGCTTCGCCACCGCCGCCAGCCCGGCCTACCTGGATCGTCATGGCCGGCCGCAACACCCGAGCGACCTGCTCGGCCACGCCTGCCTGCGTGGCCGCTTTGCCAACCGTGCAATGCCGCCGTGGGAATTCGAGCGCGACGGCGAGGTGGTGCGGGTCGACCCAAGTGGGCCGCTTCTCGTGACCCTGGGCGGGGCGACCGACCTCAAGGTCGATGCAGCCATCGCCGGCACAGGCATCGTCAGCCTGTTTGAGGATTGGCTGCGCCCTCACTTCGAGAGCGGGGCGCTCGAACCGGTGCTTGAGCCGTGGTGGCAGAGCTTCTCCGGGCCGTTCCTTTATTATCCTGGCCGGCGCCTCGTACCGGCGCCGCTGCGGGCGTTTATCGATTTCATCAAGGTATCGGCCGGCCAGCCCTGATATCTGGGAGAGCCGCGCCCGAAAATAAGCGCGGCTCCCTTCCCTCAGGTGACCTCCCGCTATGCTTCGCGGCAGGTCTTGCTTGGACTATTTGACCGGGATCATCAGGTGCGCGTACGGCGTACCGGGGAACATGACATATGGCTGCGTCGGATTCGGCTCGTGGGGATACAACGCCATCAAGTCCGGTGCATTCATGACCATCACGTGCGGACCGTCATGCAGCCATTCGGCCCCTTCCGGCGGCTTGGTTGCAAAGGGATCGGTATTGCTGGCCGCATCGCCTCCCTTCAGCATATAGGCGAAGGCAACCTTTCCTGCTGGCGGCTCCTTCTTGGACATGATCGCGTGCATCCACGCCATTCCATTCTCATCCGTGCACATTGGGTCGTCTGCGGGAGTGCCAGGGTCGTCCGGGATGCAAGTGAAGCCGTTGGTGCCCTTCCTCAACGTCTTCATCTCCCAATTCACGACGGCGGCGTTTTTGCCGACAGCCTCCGGTGCCGCTGTAGTCGCATTCTCGATCAGCTGCTCGTCGCTTTTATCGGCCGCAGGCGCGGCGAATGCCCAAGTCACGGCGACAGCTGCTAGAAATACACTGCTGGAATGGATGCGCATTGCCTCCTCCTTCGCGAGCGTCAGGTTGCCGGCGCGTCGCAACGTGCACAGCTCCCGCTCTTTGAAGTTGGCTGCTGCCCTGGGGTCTGGAACGCGCCTGTAATTAAGATACTACTAATATTACGTTGGGTCACCTGAAGATGCGGGATTGCTATGTCGACAAACAAAAGGGGCTGCGAGTACGCAGCCCCTTTGAAAAAATCGATAGAAAATAGGGTATTTAGCGCTTCGAGAACTGGAAGCTCCGGCGGGCCTTCGCCTTGCCGTACTTCTTGCGCTCGACGACGCGGCTGTCGCGGGTCAGGAAGCCGCCCTTCTTGAGTACGGCGCGCAGCGCCGGCTCGTAATAGGTCAGCGCCTTGGAGATGCCGTGGCGCACGGCACCGGCCTGGCCGGAAAGGCCGCCGCCGATGACGGTGGCGACGATATCGTACTGGCCGGCGCGATTGGCGGCGATGATCGGCTGGTTGAGGATCATCTGCAGGACCGGGCGCGCGAAATATTCGGCGAACACCTTGTCGTTGACGACGATCTTGCCGGAGCCGGGCTTCACCCAGACACGAGCGATGGCGTTCTTGCGCTTGCCGGTGGCATAGGCGCGGCCCGATTTGTCGAGCTTCTGGACATGGACGGGTGCTGCCGGCTGGGTGTTGGTATTGCCGGTGGCAGTTCCGAGTTCTGCGAGCGAGGAAAGCTCAGCCATCTTACGAAACCTTCTTGTTCTTGGCGTTCAGCTTGGCCACGTCGAGGACGACGGGCTGCTGGGCGACATGCGGATGTTCCGTGCCTGCATAGACGCGGAGATTCTTCATCTGGCGACGGCCGAGTGGGCCACGCGGGATCATGCGTTCGACGGCCTTCTCGACGACACGCTCGGGGAAACGACCCTCGAGCAGCTGGCGCGCGGTGCGCTCCTTGACGCCGCCGGGGTGGCCGGTGTGCCAGTAATAGACCTTGTCGGTGAACTTCTTGCCGGTGAACACCACCTTGTCGGCATTGATGACGATGACGTTGTCGCCGTCGTCGACATGCGGGGTGAAGGTGGGCTTGTGCTTGCCGCGAAGATGATTGGCGATGACAGTGGCGAGACGGCCGACGACGAGACCCTCGGCGTCGATCAGCACCCACTTCTTCACCACATCCGCAGGCTTCTGCGAAAAGGTTGCCATGGATTGTTGCTTTCGGTTCGGACCTTCAAAAGAAGGCGTTTCTTGTTGCTTGGATTGGCGAAAGGCACTTGCCGTCGCCAATAACAAAACGGCGGCCTTTGCGGGCCGCTGTTCCGTGAGGGCTTATAGGGGAGGGTGGTTATCGCGTCAAGGCGCGTGAAATGCTTGCCAGAAGATAAAGCTAAATAAAAACAAGTACTTGAGTTGAAGGTATCATTTTACCACATCACGACTTGGCTCTGTGTCAGACAAATCTCAGTGCTTTGCCTCGATTTCCTTGCGAGCTGCGCTGGAGAGGAATGCGGATCGCGTTATACCTCGGTCGCGCGCCGCAGCGTCGATCGCCCGCAAGACGCCGCGCTCGAAAGTTACATTCGCCCTCACGACGGCGCTGTCGTTGTCGATGAGTGGTACCGACACCAGATAGCCTCCTTCAGCAAGTGCTTTGCGTATATCCGCAAGCGCGACGATCGCCTCATGGCTGGACGGTTCGGGAACAGGCATGTCCTCCGCCCACAACTGCAACGCTTCGACTGCATTCGGTACGATGTCTTCCGCCTCGTCCGCGGCTGAAAAGCAGCCGGGAATGTCTGGAAAGCGAATGCCGAACGCGCTGTCGGGATCTTTATCGACCAACGCGAAATAGTTCTTCATCTCAGCCTCCAAGACGCTTCAGGTCACCTATATCCAGCCCGCTTGTTTGGCGATGGCGCGAGCTGTACCGGTTGGTAGATCCTTCTCCGGATGCGGAACGATCACCACGATCTCGCCCTTTCGGAACTTGTGATGCGAGTCGCGTACGGAAACCAGCTCGAAACCATCATCCTTGAGACGCTTCACGACTTTGCGGCTGTCACGCTCAAGCAAACATCACCTATGCGCACATATATACACATCAACAAAAAAATTCAATAGAAAGCATTAGGCCGGAATCCGCCTTGGCGGGATCGAATAGGTGCCCGTTGCGTGCGCTACCGTGTGTCCTTCCGGGCCGGCGACGATGTCGATATCGAACACCATCAGGCTCTTGCCCAGCTTCAGGATGCGGCAATGGCCGTCGATCGGCCCGGTCTCGGCCTTGCGGACGAAATTGATGTTGAGACTGGTGGTGACCGAAAGCGCATCCGGTCCGGCATGCGAAAGCACGCAGACATAGCCGCCTATGTCGGCCAGCGTGAACAGCGCCGAACCCGAGACGGTGCCGCCGGGACGCAAATGGCGCTCGTCGGCATTCAGCCGCACGACACAGCCGCCTGGAAACACCTCCAACGCCTCATAGAAGTTGAACTGGTCGTTGAGTTGCGGGAAAACGGTCGCCATCAGCGCGTTGACATCAGCAGCCGTCAGCACCGGCTTGAGATTGCTTTGGGCAGGCATGGCGGTCTCTCGTTTGCGCCTGCCTGTTTGAGCGCAGCGTGCGGTTTCTGGCAACAGCCATTCATTATGGCAGAAGCGGAGTGTTGGACGAAGCGAGACCCGCATACTAGATTAGTCGATCACCGATCCGGAATCGCGGAGGAATGACCCATGGCCGAAATCGTCGCCATCAAGCCTGCCGTTGCCGAAGGGCCGGTCGCCGCCCGGCTGGATAAGGGCGTCCTGCGCCTGACGCTCGCCAATCCGCCGGCCAATGCTCTTTCGCTCGCAGTGATGGCGGCACTGACGACGGAACTCGACCGCGCCAAGGCCGACAAGTCCGTCCGCGTCATCATCCTTGGGGCGGCCGGCAAAGTGTTCTGCGCCGGGCATGACCTCAAGGAGTTGAGCACGCATCGCGCCGATGCCGATCGCGGCAGGGCCTTCTTCGAAAAGACGTTTTCCGCCTGCGCTTCACTGATGCAGGCGATCGTTCGCCATCCCAAGCCGGTGATCGCCGAAGTCGACGGCCTGGCGACGGCGGCCGGATTGCAGCTGGTCGCCAGCTGCGACCTCGCCATCGCCTCGCACGAGGCGACCTTCTGCACGCCTGGCGTCAATATCGGACTGTTCTGCTCAACGCCGATGGTGGCGCTGTCGCGCAACGTCTCGCGCAAGCACGCCATGGAGATGCTTTTGACCGGCGAGACCATCGATGCGGCAACCGCCAAGGAATTCGGCTTGGTCAACCGCGTCGTGCCGCGCGAATATCTGAATCAGATTGTCACCAAATACGCGCAAACCGTTGCGTCCAAATCGTCCCTGGTCGTCAAGATCGGCAAGGAAGCCTTCTATGAGCAGGCGGAAATGGGGCTGGCCGAGGCCTATGATTACACCGGGCGCGTCATGGTCGAGAACATGCTGGCGCGCGATGCGGAAGAGGGCATTGGCGCCTTCATCGGCAAGCGCAAGCCGGAATGGCCGGAGGAATAGGAGGCGGATATGGAACCGCGCATCTCCATCATCACCATCGCCACCGACGATCTCGAGCGCGCGACGCGCTTCTATGAGGCGATGGGCCTGACCCGCCATGCCGGGATCACCGACGGCGTTGCCTTCTTCCAGATGGGGGGTGCCATTCTTGGCTTGTTTCCACGCCCAAGCGCCGAAGAGGATTCGGGCGTTACCTTCTCCAGGGCGCCGTCGGCGGTCTACCTTGCCTACAACACCCGCTCCGACGCCGAAGTCGACGAAGTGCTGGCGATGGCAGAGAAGGCCGGCGGCAAGATCGTCAAGCCGGCCGGGCGCGCCTTCTGGGGTGGCTGGTACGGCTATTTCGCCGATGCGGACGGGCATGTCTGGGAAGTGGCGCACAATCCGGCTTTTCCGATCGCGGAAGACGGATCGATTTCGCTGCCGGCCTGACGAGGTTCCCCTCTGGCTCATCGCAAGCAACTGACGCGGCTGAAGGCGCCCTATCTCAAACGCATCCTGATCGAGCCCAGCCGGGTCGTCGATTGGGAAAAATATCCCTGGAACCTGCCGATCTTTCACGGTCATGAATTCGAGCTCGAATTCACCACGCCGATCACCATCATCGTCGGCGAGAACGGCACCGGCAAATCGACATTGCTCGAAGCGATCGGCGCGCTGGCCGGCTACGATGAAGCCGGCGGCGGCAAGGGCTACATGCCGGTCGACCACTCCCGCGCCATCGACAAGAGCGGCGCGGCGCTGGCGGCAACGTTGCGCGGCCACTGGCTGCCGAAGGTCACTGCTGGCTGGTTCTTTCGCGCCGAATCCTTCTATTCGGTCGCCCGCTATCTCGATCAGGCTGCCATCGACGCACATGAGGCGCCGCCCGACTTCCTGTCCTGGTCGCATGGCGAGGGCTTCATCAGATTCTTCGAGGAGCGCTGCCGCCGGCAAGGCATTTACATTCTGGACGAGCCCGAAAGCGCCTTGTCGCCGACGCGGCAGATCGAACTTCTCAAGATGCTGCGGCGGATGGACCAGTCCGGCACGGCACAGGTGATCATGGCGACGCATTCGCCGCTGCTGATGGCCTGTCCCGGCGCGCGGCTGTTCCGCATCAGCCGGTCCGGGCTCGACCCCGCCGATTTTAGCGATACCGACCATTTCCGCATGATGCGCAATTTTTGCAATGATCCAGATGGTTTTCTCGCCGAAGCGCTGTATGAGGACGAGGCATGAATCACGACGCCTACGACAACGCCTATATCGCCGGCATCCTCAATTCGGTGAAGACCATCGCCATGGTCGGCGCGTCGGCCAATGACGTGCGGCCGAGCTATTTCGTGCTGAAATATCTGCTCGGCAAGGGGTTTTCGGTGTTCCCGATCAATCCCGGCCAGGCCGGCAAGGAGATCCTCGGCCAGATGACCTACGCCAGGCTCGCCGACGTTCCGGTGCCCGTAGACATGATCGACGTCTTTCGCGCTTCCTCTGCCGTGCCGGGCATTGTCGACGAGGTGTTGCGGCTCGATCCGCTGCCGAAGGTCATCTGGATGCAGCTTGGCATACGCCATGACGAGGCGGCCGCGCGCGCCGAAGCCGCCGGTATCAAGGTGGTGATGAACCGTTGCCCCAAGATCGAATATGGCAAGCTGTCGGGCGAGATCGGCTGGACCGGCGTCAATTCAGGCGTGCTGTCGTCGAAGAAGCCGCTGATGCGCCCGGGGTTCCAGAGTTTCGGCGTTCGCCAGAAGTAGGTAGCGAATAGTGAATGGTGAATAGAAGGATTTTTCTGGAAGGCCGGCAAGGCGGCATATGAGCCGCTTGCAATCAGGGTGAGGCTGGCCGACTTTGCCATTCACCATTCACCATTCACCATTCACCATTCAGGGAGGTTTTCGATGGCCCGCACGCCCGGTTTCAACACGCTCGCCGTCCATGCTGGCGCCAAACCGGATCCGGCGACCGGCGCGCGAGCGACGCCGATCTACCAGACGACCTCCTTCGTCTTCGACGATGCCGACCATGCCGCCTCGCTGTTCGGGCTAAAAGCGTTCGGCAACATCTACACCCGCATCATGAACCCGACCCAGGCGGTGCTGGAAGAGCGCATCGCGGCACTCGAAGGCGGCACGGCAGGCCTTGCGGTCGCCTCCGGCCATGCCGCGCAGGTGCTGGTCTTCCACAATCTGATGCAGCCCGGCGACAATTTCGTTTCAGCGACAAAGCTTTACGGCGGCTCGATCAACCAATTCGGCCACGCCTTCAAGAATTTCGGTTGGCAGGTGCGCTGGGCCGACACCAACGACATCTCGACCTTCGAGAGCCAGATCGACGACAGGACCAAGGCGATCTTTATCGAAAGCCTGGCCAATCCGGGCGGCGTCTTCGTCGACATCGAGAAGATCGGCGACATTGCCCGCAAGCACGGCCTGCCGCTGATCGTCGACAACACACTGGCCTCGCCCTATCTGCTGCGGCCGATCGAACATGGCGCCGACATCGTCGTGCATTCGCTGACCAAGTTCATCGGCGGTCACGGCAATTCCATCGGCGGCGCCATCGTCGACGGCGGCACCTTCGATTGGTCGAAGTCGGGCAAATATCCGATGCTGTCGGAGCCGCGCCCCGAATATGGCGGCCTCGTGCTGCACGAAACCTTCGGCAATTTCGCTTTCGCCATCGCTGCCCGCGTGCTCGGCCTGCGCGATATCGGCGCGGCGATTTCGCCGTTCAACGCTTTCCTGATCCTGACCGGCCTGGAAACCTTGCCCCTCAGGATGCAGCGCCACTGCGACAATGCGGCGGCGGTCGCCGGATGGCTCTCCAACCACCCCAAGGTTGCCTGGGTGTCCTATCCCGGCCTGCCCGACGACAAGAACAATGCGTTGCAGAAGAAGTACTCGCCGCTCGGCGCCGGCGCGGTGTTCACCTTCGGGTTGAAGGGCGGCTACGCGGCGGGCATCAAGTTCGTCGAGGCGCTCGAACTGTTCTCGCACCTGGCCAATGTCGGCGACACTAAGTCGCTGGTCATCCACCCGGCATCGACCACGCATCGCCAGCTTTCCGACGAGCAGAAGATCAACGCGGGGGCAGGGCCGGACACGGTCAGGCTTTCGGTCGGTATCGAGGACGTCAATGACATCGTCGCCGATCTGGAACAGGCTCTCGCCAAGGTTTGATCGCCATGACCACGCCGAGATTTCTTTCCGTCGGCGTCGACACCGTCGAACCGGAACTTGGCGCACCGGCGCCGGATCGCCTGATTTCGGGCGATCCGAAATTCCGCACCTGGAATGTCGAGGAACAGGACGGCGGCCTCTATGCCGGCATTTGGGAAGCGACGCCAGGCAAATGGCGCATCGAATATGATGAATGGGAGTTCTGCCACATCCTGTCAGGGGTTTCGGTGATCGCCGAAGACGGCGGCGATGCGCGCACTGTCAGGGCCGGCGACAGTTTCGTGCTGAGGCCGGGCTTTAAGGGCAGCTGGGAAGTGCTTGAAACGACTCGCAAGGAGTATGTGATCAAGCTTTGATCACCCCTGCGGCTGAGCCTGCCGGACCGAATGCTCAAAAGCGCACGGCGAGCGTCTCCAGCCCATGGAAATGATAGGTGTCGCGCAAGCGCGGCTGTTCGGCAAGATGCAGCCGCGGTAAGCGCTCGAACAAGGTTTTTAGCGACACCTGCAGTTCGAGCCGGGCGAGCGGCGCGCCGATGCAGAAATGGATGCCGGCGCCGAACGATATGTTCTTCTGGTCGGCACGGTCCGGCCTGAAGGCGAAGGGCTCGGCAAAGGCCACCGGGTCGTGATTGGCCATGCCGAGCAGAAGACCGATTGTCTCGCCCGGCTGAACGATGATCCCAGGCCCGGCCTCGACCTCCTGATAGGCGTGGCGCGTGAACATGTGCAGTGGCGCGTCGTACCGCAGGCACTCTTCGACTGTAGCGGCTGTTGCTTCCGGCGAGGCGAAGAAGCGGCGTGGGTCGCCGCCTTGCGCAAGGATCGAGCGCACCGCATTGCCGGTTTGGTGGACAGTTGCCTCATGGCCGGCATTGAGCAAAAGGATTGCTGAGGACACCAGTTCGTCCTCCGACAGTTTCTGGCCGTCCTCCTGTTCCGCAATCAGCAGCGACAGAAGATCCTCGCCCGGCCTCTTTCGCCGCTCGGCGACGTAGCCGCGCAGAAAATCGGAAAAGTCGCGCGCGGCGCGATTGGCCGTGTCCTCCGTCTCGCGGGTGCGGCCATGCATGTACATGGCGACCATCCGATGCGACCAGTCGAGCAGCTGCGGCCCCATGTCGACCGGCACGCCGAGCATTTCCGCAATGATGGTGATCGGCAAGGGAGCGGCGAACGCCGGCAGCAGGTCGACTCCTCCTGGTTCGAAACGGTCGATCAGTTCATTGGCCAGCGCCTCGACGCGCGGCCTGAGCCGCTCGACCTGGCGCGAGACGAAGGCGCGGTTGACCAGCGTTCTGAGCCGTGTGTGGACCGGTGCCTCCAGCTCCAGCATCGAATTGGCCTCGACACCGTCGAAGGCGCTGAGATGCGTGCGGTCCTGGCCGATGCCCCGGCTGTCTGGAATGCCGGCCGGGTTCTGGCGGCCGAAGCGGCGATCGCGCAACAGACGGTTGACGTCGTCGAAGCCGCCAAAGCACCAGAAACCAAATTCTTCCCAGACAAAGGCGTTCGATGCGCCGTGCAGGAAGGCATACGCCTCGTATGGATTCTGGAAAAAAGCCGGCTCGTGCGGATCGAGCCGCAGGCGACGCGTAGCTGGATCAAAGGCAAGGTAGGGCGGCTTCAATTCGGTCATGCCAGATCATTGGCGCGGCTTGCCAGTCTGGTGCCAGACCGTATGTTGCCCTCCCGTGAGGTGAGCCGCCCGAAGTGGTTGCGGAAGGACAGTTTTCATGAATGTGATCGTGGTCGGTGCAGGCATTGCCGGGCTTTCGACGGCGTGGTCGCTGGTCAAGGCCGGTCACCTCGTCTCGATCGTCGAGCAGGGACCGATTTCCAATCCGCTTGCCGCGTCGGGCGACCATCATCGCATTATCCGCCGCGCCTACCGGGCCGGAACGGGCTACGGCCGGCTGATCACCGAAGCCTACGAAGCATGGGACGAGATGTGGGCCGATCTCGGCGAAAGCCATCTCGATCCGCGCGGCTTCATCTGTATTTCGCGGGAGCCGGGAGATGAGGCGGAGGAATACCGCGAAGGCATGGAAGCCGGAAATTATCCGATCGAATTGTTCGAACCGGACGCCGCGGTCGAACGCTGGCCGTTCCTGCAGCCCGGTTCGTTCCGCTATGCCTATTTTTCACCGGACGGTGGCGCGTTGCACTGCCGCAAGATCGCCTCGGGCCTCGCCCGATGGCTGCGGGCGAATGGCGCTAATGTCTACGAAAACAGCAAGGTGGTCGAGATCGACGCGGCCGCCGGACATGTCGTGCTTGCGAGCGGCGAAACGATGCAGGCCGACCGGATCATCGTCGCTGCCGGCGCCTGGGTGCTAAAGCTGTTCCCGGAGCTGGATGGCCAACTGAAAACCTGGCGCACCGCGCTCGCCTATGTCGAACCGCCTGCGGATCTGAAAGCAGCTTGGCAGGCTGCACCCGTTGTCCTCGACATCGGCGGCAGCGTCGACGGCTATGCAATCCCGCCGACAGGTGGAGCCGGCATGAAATTCGGCTCGGGCCTGCACAGGGTGCCGACCAGCGATGCCGACTGGAACCGCCAGCCGGTGCCGGGCGAGGGTGAGGCGATCCGCAACCTGTTTTCGCCGCCGATTGCCCGCATCGAGGAATACAAGGTCACCGAAGTGGTCACCTGCGCCTACACCTTCACCGCCGACGAGAAGTTCCTGGCCCACCGGAAAGGCAGATGCCTGGTCGTCTCGGCCTGCTCCGGCCACGGCTACAAGTTCGGCGCGGCAGTTGGCAGAAGGGTTGCGGCCTGCGTCGGCAATGGCGATGTCGACGGCCTGAAGAAATGGCTCAGGGCCGAGGCGGCCTGAGCGCCTAGTATCGGCAATGCCTCGGAATATGCACGCGCCGCCAGTTCGACGAGCGCTCCCTGACCACCACACGGCGAGCCACTGTCTGATAGGACGCCGGAATGTCGATTATGCGCCGCTGCTCCGGCCGCACCAGCACCTCTTCGGCGACGCTTTCGTATTCGGCGGGGAGGACAACGCGCCGCCGGCGTTCCGGCTCAACCACGACGATTTCGGCCACGCGTTCATAGCGCGCCCTGTGCCTGACCTTGCACAGCACCTTGCGGCCATGAATGATGCGCCATTCCCAGGAATAGCCGCCGTCATCGACCCTCACGGTGCGGTAGATGGTGCGGGTGATGGCGGGCACGATCTCGTAGCTGACGCGCGCCGGTGCGATCTGCACCACGCGCTCGCGCGTCCCGTAGATTGGCGCCTCGTATTCCACCTGCTGGCCGGCTGGGCTGACGAGCACGTCCTCATAGACCGTGTCGTAGACGGCCGGCCGGTTGACCTGCTCGTAGCATTCGACCGCGCGTCCGCCGGCGGCCGTTGCGGACGCCATGCCGAGAACGGTGATGCCGGTAAGGGCCAAGGAAGCAGCTTTCCTGATCATCGCACTCCCCCTGTTTGAACTGCGTGAGGCGAGTTCAACGTTGGATTGTAGGGCAAGCCGTGACCGGAAAAAGCGGTTTCACTATTTTTCGTTAAGCGATGCGGTTAAGAAACTGCTAAACAACGGCCAGGCATGAGCGCCCCTTCCCACCGCAGGAGAGGGGCTGCCGGGACGGCGACAGGCGAAACTGGTTTGGAAACCTTGATTCGACTTAACCGGATGGCTAGGAGAGGCGGCCTTGCGCTAGGGTGAGCCGGCATCCTATTTACACAATAACGATCCAGAACCGATTCTGCCCGATTGCAAATCTCCGGCGCCGGAATCCCATCCTCAAAAAGGGATAGTCCATGAAGAACCCCGTCGAAACCTACATGAACCTCGTTCCGATGGTGGTCGAACAGACCAATCGCGGCGAGCGGGCCTACGACATTTTCTCGCGGCTCCTCAAGGAGCGCATCATTTTCATCACCGGTCCGGTCGAGGACGGCATGGCGACGCTGGTCTGCGCGCAGCTGCTGTTCCTCGAGGCGGAGAATCCGAAGAAGGAAATCAACCTTTATATCAACTCGCCCGGCGGCGTCGTCACCTCGGGCATGGCGATCTACGATACCATGCAGTTCATCAAGCCTGCCGTGTCGACGCTGTGCATCGGCCAGGCCGCATCGATGGGCTCGCTGCTTCTCACCGCAGGCGAGAAGGGCATGCGCTTTGCCACGCCGAATGCCCGTATCATGGTCCACCAGCCTTCCGGGGGCTTCCAGGGCCAGGCCTCGGACATCGAGCGCCATGCCCAGGACATCATCAAGCTGAAGCGCCGCCTCAACGAGGTTTACGTCAAGCACACCGGCAAGAGCTACGATGAGATTGAAAAAACGCTCGACCGTGACCATTTCATGACTGCCGACGAGGCCAGGGATTTCGGTCTCATCGACAAGGTCATTTCGTCACGTGAGCCGGTCGAAGGTATTGCCTTATAGGCCCGAGGCGCCCCCGCGGTGGCAATGAGTGGCCGGATCACGCGCTTTTGGCGCAGCTTGCGGCATTTCGGCCACAATTGGCTGTTCCCTCGACGGGTGCAATTGCCTACGTTAAGGCTATGTTGATTTTCGACGGCTTAGCTTTGCGTGGGGTTGTTCGAATCATTGCCCCGTTTTCCGATTTGTGTTTCGTACGGAATGCGTTGCGGGGAGCCGGGGCACTGGCGGCAGCGGATTCCCGCGATAGATTGAATATGCGCCCTTTCAACCAGACCATCGGCGGGCGGCCATGAAAGGACAGGAAAATGAGCAAGGTCGGCAACAACAGCGGTGATTCCAAGAACACGCTTTATTGCTCGTTTTGCGGCAAAAGCCAGCACGAAGTGCGCAAGCTGATCGCCGGGCCGACGGTGTTCATCTGCGACGAATGCGTCGAACTGTGCATGGACATCATCCGCGAGGAGAACAAGACCTCGATGGTGAAGTCGCGCGAGGGCGTGCCGACCCCGCAGGAAATCCTCAAGGTTCTCGACGACTACGTCATCGGCCAGCCCTACGCCAAGCGCGTGCTGTCGGTGGCCGTCCACAACCACTACAAGCGCCTCGCCCATGCCGGCAAGAACAACGACGTCGAGCTGGCGAAGTCGAACATCCTGCTGATCGGCCCGACCGGTTGCGGCAAGACGCTGCTGGCGCAGACGCTGGCCCGCATCATCGACGTCCCCTTCACCATGGCCGACGCGACGACGCTAACCGAGGCCGGCTATGTCGGCGAGGATGTCGAGAACATCATCCTGAAGCTGTTGCAGTCGGCCGACTACAACGTCGAGCGCGCCCAGCGCGGCATCGTCTATATCGACGAGATCGATAAGATCTCGCGCAAGTCGGACAACCCCTCGATCACCCGCGACGTGTCGGGCGAGGGCGTGCAGCAGGCACTTTTGAAGATCATGGAAGGCACTGTCGCCTCCGTGCCGCCGCAGGGCGGCAGGAAGCATCCGCAGCAGGAATTCCTGCAGGTCGACACTGCGAACATCCTGTTCATCTGCGGCGGCGCTTTCGCCGGCCTGGACAAGATCATTTCGGATCGCGGCAGGAAGACCTCGATCGGTTTCGGCGCCATCGTCGCTTCGCCCGAGGATCGCCGCACCGGCGATGTTTTCCGCCTGGTCGAGCCTGAGGATCTCTTGAAGTTCGGCCTCATTCCCGAGTTCGTCGGCCGTCTGCCTGTCCTGGCGACGCTGGAGGATCTCGACGAGCCGGCACTGATCCAGATCCTGACCGAGCCGAAGAACGCGCTGGTCAAGCAGTATCAGCGGCTGTTCGAGATGGAGAATGTCGACCTGACCTTCCACGAGAACGCGCTCTCGGCGATCGCCAAGCGCGCCATCGAGCGCAAGACCGGCGCGCGCGGCCTGCGGTCGATCATGGAAGCGATCCTGCTCGACACCATGTTCGAGCTGCCGGCACTGGAAGGCGTGCGCGAAGTGGTTATTTCGGAAGAGGTGGTGTCAGGCAACGCCAGGCCGCTCTACATCTATTCCGAGCAGAAGGAAAAGAAGGGCAACGTCAGCGCCTGACGTGAGCCGGCAATGGATTTTTCTGAAACGGCGCCGCAGGGCGCCGTTTTGCTGTCGCACCCAGCGTACGGCGCCGCGTAATTGGCCGCGGATTGGAGGGACGGACCGTGTTGACCCTTGATCTTTACGCCCTGTGCCTCCAACTAATGGCAGAAGGCCGTGGTGCCGAATTCTGTGCTGTAAAACTCCCGTCACAAACGGTGGTAGGCGGAACGATCCCCGGTCGTTAATATGAGATTCGCGGTTGGCCGATTGGCGGCCGCGACATGAAAGGTTGGACAATGGCCAAATTATCCAAGGCTCCCAGCGACGGCGTCTTCGCAGTCCTCCCACTGCGCGACATCGTGGTGTTCCCGCACATGATCGTTCCGCTCTTTGTCGGGCGTGAAAAGTCGATCAAGGCGCTGGAAGAAGTGATGGGTCAGGAAAAGCAGATCCTGCTCGCGACCCAGATGAATGCCGCCGACGACGATCCGGAGCCCGATGCCATCTTTGACATCGGCACGCTCGCCAACGTGCTGCAATTGCTGAAGCTGCCGGACGGCACCGTGAAGGTGCTGGTCGAAGGTGCCTCGCGCGCGAAAATCGTCGCGTTCACCGACCGTCCCGACTTCCATGAGGCCCGTGCTGCGGCGCTGGTCGAACCGGATGAGGAAGAGGTCGAGGTCGAGGCGCTGGCACGTTCCGTGGTCACCGACTTCGAGAACTACGTCAAGCTGAACAAGAAGATCTCGCCCGAAGTGGTGGGTGCCGCCAGCCAGATCGACGACTATTCCAAGCTCGCCGACACGGTCGCTTCGCATCTTGCCATCAAGATCCCCGAGAAGCAGGAGATGCTCGCCACGCTGTCCGTCAAGGAACGGCTGGAAAAGGCGATGGGCTTCATGGAAGCCGAAATCTCGGTGCTGCAGGTCGAGAAGCGCATCCGCTCGCGCGTCAAGCGCCAGATGGAGAAGACGCAGCGCGAATACTACCTCAACGAGCAGATGAAGGCGATCCAGAAGGAGCTCGGCGAGGGCGAGGACGGCCGCGACGAGGCCGCCGAGATCGAGGCGCGCATCAAGAAGACCAAGCTCTCCAAGGAGGCCCGCGAAAAAGCGGAAGCCGAACTGAAGAAGCTGCGGACGATGTCGCCGATGTCGGCTGAATCGACCGTCGTGCGCAACTATCTCGACTGGCTGCTGTCGATCCCGTGGGGCAGGAACTCCAAGGTCAAGCAGGATCTGGCCTTTGCCCAGAATGTGCTCGATACGGATCATTTCGGCCTCGACAAGGTCAAGGACCGCATCGTCGAATACCTCGCCGTGCAGAGCCGCCAGAAGAAGCTGAAGGGGCCGATCCTGTGCCTCGTCGGACCTCCCGGCGTCGGCAAGACCTCGCTCGGCAAGTCGATCGCCAAGGCGACCGGCCGCGAGTTCATCCGCATGGCGCTGGGCGGCGTGCGTGACGAGGCCGAGATCCGCGGTCACCGCCGCACCTATATCGGCTCGATGCCCGGCAAGGTCATCCAGTCGATGAAGAAGGCGAAGAAATCCAACCCGCTCTTCCTGCTCGACGAGATCGACAAGATGGGCCAGGATTTCCGCGGCGATCCGTCATCGGCTTTGCTCGAGGTGCTCGATCCCGAGCAGAACTCGACGTTCATGGACCATTACCTCGAGGTCGAATACGACCTGTCGAGCGTGATGTTCGTGACGACGGCGAACACGCTGAACATCCCTGCGCCCTTGATGGACCGCATGGAGATCATCCGTATCGCCGGCTACACGGAAGACGAAAAGATCGAGATCGCCAAGCGCCACCTGATGCCCAAGGTGATCCGCGATCACGCGCTGCAGCCGAAGGAGTTTTCCGTCGGCGAGGACGCGATCCGCGGCATCATCCAGACCTACACCCGTGAAGCGGGCGTGCGGAGCCTGGAACGCGAGCTGATGAAGCTCGGCCGCAAGGCGGTGACCGAGATCCTGAAGACGAAGAAGAAGACGATCAACATCACGGCGGACAATCTCGCCGATTACCTTGGTGTTCCGCGCTTCCGCTTCGGCCAGGTCGAGGCCGACGATCAGGTCGGTGTCGTCACCGGACTTGCCTGGACGGAAGTCGGCGGCGAGCTGCTGACGGTCGAAGGCGTCATGATGCCCGGCAAAGGCCGCATGACGGTGACCGGCAATCTGCGCGACGTGATGAAGGAATCGATCTCGGCGGCGGCCTCTTACGTCCGCTCACGGGCCATCGATTTCGGCGTCGAGCCGCCGCTGTTCGACAAGCGCGACATCCACGTCCACGTGCCAGAGGGCGCAACCCCGAAGGACGGACCGTCGGCTGGCGTGGCGATGGCGACGGCGATCGTCTCGGTGCTGACCGGTATCCCGGTCAGGGCCGATGTGGCGATGACCGGCGAGATCACGCTGCGCGGCAGGGTGCTGCCGATCGGCGGCCTTAAGGAAAAGCTGCTTGCCGCACTGCGCGGCGGCATCAAGAAGGTGCTGATCCCGGAAGAGAACGCCAAGGATCTGGCGGAGATTCCGGAAAACGTGAAGAGCGGCATGGAAATCATTCCGGTCTCACGCGTTGGCGAAGTGTTGCGCCATGCGCTGGTGCGCATGCCGGAACCGATCCAGTGGGTCGAGCCCGTTAATGCGCCGGCCGTGGTCGATGTCGGAGACGAGGCTGGTAAATCGCTGGCGCATTAGCGCGTGCTAAAGTTGCAATGCACAAAGAGAGAGCCGGGCCTTGAGCCCGGCTTTTTCATGTGAAGAACCGCGGATTTCCGGGCTTTTTTCGACTTTCTTGGCGCTTTTCGACTTGGTTGCCGGAGCGCTTCTTTCTAAAGTCCGTTTCCTGCCGGATGAGTCGAGTATTCCGGTTTTCTCATGGAAGGGAATTTTTATGAACAAGAACGAACTGGTATCCGCTGTCGCCGATGCCGCGAGTATTTCGAAGGGTGACGCGCAGTCGGCGGTTGATGCGGTGTTTTCCGTCATCACCGGCGAACTGAAAAAGGGCGGCGATGTCCGGCTTGTCGGCTTCGGAAATTTCACCGTGTCAAAACGCGCCGCGTCGACCGGCCGCAATCCGCAGACCGGTGCGGAAGTGAAGATCCCGGCGCGCACCGTGCCGAAGTTCTCGGCCGGCAAGGGCCTCAAGGACGCGGTCAACTAAGCGCCTCCTTAAGTCTTTCAGAGAAAAGAAAAGCCGGCATATCCGGTTTTTCTTTTCTGTTGGAAAAGGCGGCCTATACCGTTGGCGCGTCAGTGCGCATCAAGCCTTCCTTCTTGAGATCGGCCCACAGCGCCGATGGCAGCTTCGCGTCGAGCAGCGAGCGATTGCTTTCGACTTCGCCCGGCCGCTGGCCGCCGGGGATTACCGAGACAACGGAAGGATGCAGCAGCGGGAACTGCAGCGCCGCCTCGATCAGGCGCACGCCGTGGCGCTTGCAGACGGCCTCGATGCGGGTGACGCGGTCGATGATGTCCTGCGGCGCCTCCGAATAGTTGTAGTAGGCGCCGGGCTTCGGCCCGGTTGCCAGGATGCCGGAATTGTAAGGCCCGCCGAGAACGATGCCGATGCCGCGTTGCTGGCATAGCGGCAGGAAAGACTGCAGCGCTTCCTGCTCCAGCAGCGTGTAACGCCCGGCAAGCAGGAACAGATCGAAATCGCCACGCTCGGCCAGCGTCTGGGCAACCTGCCACTCGTTGATGCCGCCGCCGAATGCCTTGATCACGCCCTGATCGCGCAATGCCAGCAATCCGTAGTAGCCGGAGCTCATGAATTCCTGGATGCGCTGGTCCGAGGCTTCCTTGCTGCCATGGGTGAAGATGTCGACATCGTGCACGAAGAGGATGTCGATGCGGTCGACGCCGAGCCGTTCCAGCGAGGCTTCGAAGGAGCGCATGACGCCGTCATAGCTATAGTCGTAGACCTCGCGGCGCGATGGGGTGTCGAAGAACTTGCCGATGCCGGTGCGCTGTTCCGGCGGGCAGGCGCGCATGATGCGCCCGACTTTGCTGGACAGCAGGTAGTCGTCGCGCTTCTTCGAACGCAGGAACGGATTGAGCCGCGTTTCGGCAAGGCCCAGCCCATAGAGCGGCGCGGTGTCGAAGTAGCGGCAGCCGACCCGCCATGCCGCCTCCAGGGTGGCATTGGCATCCGCATCGGAAACGGCGCGGTAGAGATTGCCGAGCGGCGCGGTGCCGAAGCCGAGCTCGGTGAAGGTGATGCCGCCATTGCCAATGCGGTCGAAATGCCGTGTCTTCATATGCTGTCGTTTCCTCATTTGCGATTTGCCGTGACACTATCACGGCTGTGGCGCATCAAAAGCACTGCGTATCGTTGGACACCGATTTTCGCGGTGATAGCATGAATGAAAACAAGCCGTTCGGGGCAGATGTGACTGAGATATTCAAGTGGTTCTACAGCACCTGCAAGCTGGTGCAAATGTCATGACGGACGTCGGCGAAAACCTGTTTGGGATTGCGCTGAACGAGCTTGGCACCGTGCTGGAGCGTATCGACGCAAGCCGCATCGACGCGGCTTGCGCCATCCTGGCCGGTGCGAAAAAGATCGTCACCTATGGCTGCGGCCGCGAGGCGCTGCAGGTCCAGGGTTTTGCCATGCGGCTCTACCATCTCGGTCTGCCGGTGTTCGTCGTCGGCGACATGACCACGCCGCCGCTGGGCGCGGGCGATGTCTTCCTCTGCAGTTCCGGCCCGGGCGAGACCTCGACCGTGCTGACCTTGATGCAGGTCGCACGCGATGCCGGTGCAGCCGTCCTGCTGCTCACCGCGCAAGCCGACAGCACTGCCGCGAAGCTGGCCGACTTCACACTGCTTATTCCTGCTCAGACCATGGCCGACGACCAGGGTCCCGAAAAGACATCCGTCCTGCCGATGGGCTCGGTTTTCGAAGGCGCGCTGTTCGTCCTCTTCGAAGTGATGGTGCTGAAGCTCAGGGATCTGACCGGCGTCTCGCCGGAAGCGATGCGCGCCCGCCACACCAATATGGAGTAGGTGTCATGCGCTACGAATTGATGCTGCCGCACCAGATCCGCAAGGCGATCGCCGAGAACCGGCCGGTCGTGTTGCCGCTCGGTGTGCTCGAATATCATGGCGAGCACATGGCCGTCGGAATGGACACGCTGGCGGTGGTCAAGAGCCTGGAACTGTTCGAAAAAGAAGCCGAGATCGTCATTCTGCCGCCCTTCTATTACGGCGCGGCGAGCTATGCGGTGGCGGCGCCGGAAGGTAGTGGTTCGGTGCAGGTCGGCGGCAATGTGCTGGCGCCATTTGCGGAAGAATTGTTCTATAGCCTGCTGCGCATCGGCTTCCGCAACATCCATGCCATCATTCACCACCAGACCGAAAATTTTGCCGCCGGCATGCCAACCGATCTCGCCTTCAAGGCCGCCGGCCGGCAGGCGATCTTCCGCTTCCTGGAGAAAGAACGCGGCGAAGGCTGGTGGGGCTCTGCGGCGATGGCCGACTATTATGCCGAGCACGCCGAGGGCAGCAATTTCTTCAACTGGGTGCAGGTGCATCCGCTGATGCCGGCTTCAATGCACAGCCAGTACCCGTTCGACCATGCCGGCACCGGCGAGACGTCGCTGATGCTGGCGTTGTGCCCGGAAGCGGTGGATGCCGGCCGCTTCGCCGACAACACCGGCTGGTACACGGCAAGTGCGCCCGAAGCCTCGGCGGAATTGGGGCAAAAAGGGGTTGCCATGATCCTCGAGCATTTGCGGGCAACACTTTCGGGTTAGCGCGGTTTTCCCTTCTCCCCTTGTTGTGCCTTGTTGTGGGAGAAGGGAAGGCTGGCGCAATTACTTCACCGCGCCCGCAGTCATGCCCATGATCAGGTAACGCTCGAGCGCGATGCCGATGACGGCGAGCGGTGTGATGGCGGCGGTGGCAAGCGCTGCCATCGACCACCAGTTGATGCCTTGTGAGCCGGTCTGGCTCGCCACCATGACAGGAATGGTCTTGGCGTCGGTCGAGGTCAGAAGCGCGGCGAAGAAATACTCGTTCCAGCACAGCACCATCGCCAGGATGAAGGCGGCGACCATGCCCGGCAGCGCGATCGGCATGACGATGCGGAAGAACGCGCCCCAGATCGACAGGCCGTCGACGAGGGCTGCTTCCTCAAGCTCGACGGGAATGGAATTGAACTGGTCGCGCATGATCCAGATGACGATCGGCAGCACCATCAGCGTATAGAGCAGGATCAGCCCGACGCGCGTGTCGAGCATGCCGACTTCCCGGTAAAGCACGAGAAAGGGCAGCGCCAACACGACCGGCGGCAGGATCAGCTGCGACAGGAAGAAGAACGAGATGTCCTCGTTCTTGAACCAGGCGAAATGGTAGCGATAGCGGGTAAGTCCGTAGGCGGCGAGGCTGCCGATGACGATGGCGAGGCTCGATGCGCCGACCGAGGTGATCACCGAATTCATGAAGCGCTTGAGGAATTCCTCGCGCACCGTCGAGGTCTGGAAGATCGAGTCCGGTGAAAGGCCGAGCGAGCGCCAGCCTTTCCAATCCGGCTGGAAATCGACGAACGGGATCAAATGACCTTGAGTGACATCGACCGCGGTCTTGAACGAGGTGGTTATCGTCCAATAGATCGGGAACAGGCAGATGAATGCCCAGAAGGCGAGCGCGCCGTAGATGAAGACGCGACTGGCGACGAAGCTCGCCGGCGAGCGGATCTCCGAGGCGACATATTCGGTGGTCTGGACGCTCATCTTGTTTCAATTCACCCGATCTTGCTTCAATTGACATTGCGCACGAAGCGGTTGGCAAATTTCAACAGCCACGTGACGAACACAACGATGATGACCAGATAGGCCATCGCCAGCATAGTGCCGTAGCCGACATTCGAGCGGTCGCGATACTCGCGATAGATGAAGCTCGACACGGAATCTGTCGCACCGCCCGGACCGCCGGACGTCACCGTGATGATGATGTCGGCAAGCTTCAGCTTGAAGATGATGCGCAGGATCACCGCCGTCACCGACACCGGCAGCATCAGCGGGAAAGTGACCTGCCAGAAGGTCTGCCAGGCGTTGGCGCCGTCGACCCGCGCGGCTTCGAGCACCTCGCGCGACATCGCCTGCAGCCCGGCCAGCAGCATGATCATCATGAACGGGATGAAGGTCCACGCGTCGAGCACCATGATCGAGATGCGGGCAGTGATCGGGTTGGAGAAGAAGGCCGGGTTTTCCCAGCCGAGATGCCGCGCCAGCGTCGCGGCCGGTCCGAAGCGGTACTCCATCAGCGATTTGCCGATCATCCACGACACCGCGACGGGTGACAGCATCAAGGGCAAGAGGAAGACAACGCGGAAGAATTTTCGCGCCCGGATCTGCGCGTTGAGCAACAACGCCAAGCCAAAGGCAATGATATATTCGACCGACACCGCCAGCACATAGAGCGCCATGTTGAACAGCGCGTTGCGGTAGTAGGGATCGCCCAGCATCTGCCAGAAATTGGCGAGCCCGTTGAACGTGCGGCCGCTGAAGGAACTGAGGTTCCAGTCGGTGAGCGCGATGTAGACACCGAACAGGGTCGGGAAGATCACCATGGCGATGGTGAACAGCAGCGCCGGCAGCAGGAACAGGGCACGCTGGCCGTCCTCGCCGCGCGTCAGCACCTGGCCGGCGCCAATCGCCAGGCCCCACAGAACATAGGCATAGACGACGGGCCGCCAGGTCTCGAAGCCGATGGTGTCGGCTTCGGTCTTGTACAGGATCTCCAGCGCGATTACCGCCAGCAAGCCAAGCGTCGCAACGGCCATCAGCCCCCAGCCGAGCCGTTTGCGGCGAGGGGAAATCAGATCGGAAGGGACGGCATCCGCCGGCCACGGGTTTACGGTCGAAGTCTGGTCAGCCACAAATTTCGCCCGTTTGAAGGCTCATCGAGGAGCCGGAGCTGTCTGGTGTGGTCCGGCGTTGCCGCCGGACCACGGTTTCACATAGCCTACATGCCGAGCGAGGCCTTGTAGAGCTTGATCTGGTTGTCGCGGCCGATCTGGTCGGTCAGCTTCTCCCAGGCCGCCGCAATGGCATCGGCGCCTTCCTGTGCCTTCATCTTGCCGGCGAAGGTGTTGGCCAAAATATCCTCGGCGGCGCTGTAGTATTGGAAGATGCCGGGGATGCGTGGCTCGATCGCCGCGTTCGGATGGTTGTAGCTGTCGGATTCCGACTTGAGGTACGAGGTGATGAACGCCTCGTCGTAGCCGGCCGCCACCCACTCCGGAATATCGAAATGGCTGTTGCGGTAAGGCTGGAAGCCCGACGGATACGCCGCGCACCACAGTGACAGGTCCTTGCCGCCGAGATGGGCGGCGGCGGACCAGGCTGCCTTCTTCTTCTTCTCGTCGCTGTCGACGCGGGCCATGACATAGACGCCCCAGCCGAGATAGGCGCAGTTTGGCGCATAGTTCGGGCCGCTGGCGAGCTTGTCCCACTTGCCGGTCTTGGAATTATAGACATCGTCCGAGCCCGGCAGGATCGAGAAGCCTGTGACGTCGCCGACGACCGAGGAGTCGTTAGTCTTCGCATTCGAGCCAGCGTCTCCCCACCAAGCCAGCATCGAACCAGTGCCGCCCAGGAATTGGGAGAAACAGGTCTGGTTCGGGTCGGCATTGATTTGATCCTGCGGTTCGAAGGGCAGCGCGTCGATCACGTCCTGGATCGCCCGCACCCAAGCCGGGTTGTTGACGCGCGGCTTCATCGTATCGGCGTCGAACAGCCATGCCTTGTCATCAGGGTGCTTAGCATAAGCACTGGCACGGCTGCCGAGGAAGTAGAAGCCGAATCCACCCCATGCCTTGGGCGCGTCGAGGTAGCCGTAGACGTCCTGGCCCTTCATCTGCTTGCCCTTGAGGAACTTGGTCACGGCCTGCACCTGCTGCCAGGTCTTCGGCACGCCCCATTCCGTCAGGCCTACCTTGTCGCCGCTATCGGCTTTCCAGGCTGCTGCCAGATCAGAGTCGGAGAACACGTCGGTGCGGTAGTTGAAGTTGTGCGCGTCTCCGTCGACGGTCACGCGATACTGCTTGCCGTTCCAGGTGCCGACCGGCGGCTTCAGATAGGCCACCAGATCGTCCATATCGATCTGCTTCCTTACCCAGTCGGGCATCTCGGAAGTGAGGCCCTTGCCGCAGACATCGCCTTCGAAAGGAGCGCCCATCTCGACGATATCAAAGTCGATTGTGTTCGTGGCGATAGCCTGCTGCAGGCGCGGATTGTAGTCCGCCTGTGCAAGGTCGATCCAGTTGATCTTGGCGCCGGTATAGGCCTCCCACGGCTTCAGGAAGCCGCGGAAAAGCACATTGTGCAGGTTCTGGTTGTTGAGGCCCATGAAGGAGAGCTCGACGCCGGCGAATTCGTCTTCCTTAACGTTGGCCTTGGTGGCTTCGAGGCAAAGCTCGCCGACCTTCTGGAAGTCGGCATCGGTCGGCTGACCTTTGCCGACGCCAGGGATCTGCAGGATCTTGGTGCGCAGCTCGCTGGCAGCCGAAGCCGGCCGCGTCAGTGCGCCGAGGCCGGCGCCGGATGCCGCGGCGATCGCGGCCATGCTGGCCGCCCCCTTCAGCACGTCGCGGCGGGTGGCCCCGGCGCGGACAAGTTGGTTATAAAGGCTGATTTTCATCTCGTTCCTCCCAGAAGGTCAATTGTGAATAGGTTCAGATGGTGGAGCGCCGATTATGTTCCCCAACGACAGCGACTCCCGTAAATAGCGGCCCGAATTCTCCCTCCCGCGACGCTTGGCATTCAGTGCCGGACAAGCGTACCGGTGCGCCCGGAACAGGGTCATAAGCCGGGCAGTTGTCACTATTCGCACAACGAAGTGCGGTGTCAACGTGAATGGGTTTTTCATCTATAAGAGACTGACTTGCCCTCGCCGTTTGCGTTGTTTAGCTTCACGGCAAATGAAGGGGGAATGATGGCTCAAGTCGCGATCCGCAATGTGGCCAAGGCGTTCGGAACCGTCAAGGTTCTGCACGATGTCAGCGTCGACATCGCCGACGGGCAGTTCGTGGTGCTGGTCGGGCCTTCCGGCTGCGGCAAGTCCACGCTGCTGAGGATGGTGGCCGGGCTGGAAACCGTTTCCGGCGGCACCATCGCCATCGGCGAGCGCGTCGTCAACCATCTGCCGCCGGCCAAGCGCGACATCGCCATGGTGTTCCAGAACTACGCGCTCTATCCGCACAAGACGGTCGAGCAGAACATGGCCTTTGCTCTCAAGCTGCGCAAAACCGACCCGGCGGTGGTCACTGAGCGGGTCAAGCGCGCCGCCGACATCCTCGACCTCAACCCCTACCTCAAGCGCTATCCGCGCCAGCTTTCCGGCGGCCAGCGTCAGCGTGTCGCCATGGGCCGCGCCATCGTGCGCAACCCGCAGGTGTTCCTCTTCGACGAGCCGCTCTCCAATCTCGACGCCAAGCTGCGTGTCCAGATGCGCACCGAGATCAAGGAACTGCACCAACGACTGAAGACCACCACCATCTACGTCACCCACGACCAGATCGAGGCCATGACTATGGCCGACAAGATCGTGGTGATGCGCGACGGTCGCATCGAACAGGTCGGCGCGCCGCTGGAATTGTTCGACCGGCCGACCAACCTGTTTGTCGCTGGCTTCATCGGCTCGCCCTCGATGAACCTGCTCAAGGGCGTCGTGCGCAAGGGCGACAAGCCCGTCGTCGAGATCGCCGGGACGCCGTTCCCGATTGCGGCGACTGCCGTCGAGGATGGCCGTAATGTCGTCTACGGCGTGCGGCCCGAGCATCTCGAAATCCATCCCGATGGTGTTCCGGCGAAGATTTCGGTGGTCGAGCCGACCGGTTCCGAGACTTTGGTGTTCCTGCGCTTCGGCGAGGGCGAGATGGTGGCGCTGTTCCGTGAGCGCCACGACTTCAAGCCGGGCGACACACTGCACCTGAAACCGCGGCTCGACCAGGTTCATCTCTTCGACGCAGAGACCGGCAAACGTCTCTGATTCGCCCCAGCAAACTTCGCGAGGAATGCCATGCTCAAAGGAATCAATCCGCTGCTCAATGCCGATGTGCTGCAGGCGCTGCGGGCGATGGGCCACGGTGACGATCTGATTATCGCCGACACCAATTTCCCGTCCGATTCGGTGGCGCGCCAGACTGTGCTTGGCCGGCTGCTGCGCATCGATGCGTCGGCGGCCGACGTGGTCAAGGCGGTGCTTTCGCTCTATCCGCTGGACACCTTCGTCGACGACGCGGCCGCGCGCATGGAGATCGTCGGCAAGCCGGACGAAATCCCTGCCGTGCAGCAGGAAGTGCAAAAAGAGATCGGTGCCGCCGAGGGCAAGGCCTGGCCGATGATCTCGGTCGAGCGCTACGCCTTCTACGAACGCGCCAAGAAGGCCTATTGCGTCATCCAGACCGGCGAGCGCCGCTTCTATGGCTGTTTTGCCTTCCGCAAGGGCGTCGTGCCACCGGATGCGGAGTAGCGGCATGCCGGGAAGACCGATCGTCATGAAGCCTATTGTCATATTGGGCGTCTTCGTCGCCGACACCGCCTACCGCGCCGCCCGCCAGCCGCGGATGGGCGAGACGATCCTGGGCACGTCTTTTACGCTCGGCCCTGGCGGCAAGGGCTCGAACCAGGCGGTGGCGGCCGGCCGGCTCGGCGCCGACATCACCTTCCTGACCCGCCTCGGCGTCGATCCTTTCGCTGAGATGGCGAGGCAGACCTGGTCGCATGCCGGCGTGAAGAGCGCCGTCATCGACACGCCGGAAAGCTACACCGGTGCCGCCTATATCTTCATCGAGGAGACCAGCGGCAACAACGCCATCATCGTCAGCCCCGGCGCGGCCATGCTGATCTCGCCCGCCGATATCGAGGCAAATGCCGGCCTGATCCGCGCGGCCGGCGTCTTCGTCACCCAACTCGAACAGCCGATCGAGGCGGCGCTGCGGGCGCTGGAGGTCGCGCGCGGGGCGGGAGTGTCCACCATCCTGAACCCGGCGCCGGCGGCCAAGCTTCCGGACCGGATCTACACGCTTTGCGACTATGTCACGCCGAACGAGACCGAGGCCGAGGAGTTGACCGGCATCAAGGTGTCCTCCATCGACGATGCCCGCCGTGCTGCCGACAGTTTGCTGGAGAAAGGCGTTGGCGCGGTCATTGTGACGCTTGGCGAAAAAGGTGCGCTGCTGCACACGGCCCATCGTTCCGAACATGTCGCAGCGGTCGCCGCCGGCCCGGTTGTCGAGACCACCGGCGCGGGCGACGCCTTCAATGGCGGCCTGGCTGCGGCGCTGTCGAGGGGGATCGAACCCCTGCAGGCTGTGCGCTTCGCCTGCGCCGTCGCCGGCATCTCGGTGACGCGCCCGGGCACCGCGCCGTCTATGCCGACGCTGCAGGAAGTCGAGGCGTTGCTCGCCAAGGTGTGAGGTCTTGTGGATTACTTCACGAACGACGATGGTTTTGACAAATCAACGTCGACATTTCTCCGACACCAAGGGCCGTGGCCCGAAGGAGAAATGGCGCGAGTGACGGGGCTCGAACCCGCGACCTCCGGCGTGACAGGCCGGCACTCTAACCAACTGAGCTACACCCGCGCATGGACGAGCACGTGTCAGCCGTGTTCGTCGTTGGGGCGGTGGATAAGGGGTAAGCCAGCGGGTGTCAAGCGGACCCGGACAGCATAACAGCAAACAGCAGAAGGTTTTTTGACAAGCCGAACTTTGTTGCCGAAACCCGCCCCCGGCCAAGCCACTGGCCGCTCATTTGGCCTTGCGAAGCCGGTCCTAACTGCTTAAAGGTCCGGCCCGGAGCGGGCGATTAGCTCAGTTGGTAGAGCGCTTCGTTTACACCGAAGATGTCGGCGGTTCGAGCCCGTCATCGCCCACCATTTTCCTCGATGTGTTTATCCAGGCATTGTCTTTTTGCGATGTCCGGTTCACACAGCCTGCACTGTCGGAGATTCGTCCAACTGGCGGTTGGTAGACGCAACTATCTGGCATCCCTTATCATTTTTCCTGATCGCCCACCGTCGAAAAGACGCGGCGGGCTTCTTCGTTGCCCAGGCATTGCTCTTCGCGATAATTTCGGCATGGTTTGGAGGTCGGAGCGTGAAAGAATTCCCTCGGAAGCCCGACGATAACCAAGTAGCACGTGCTCGTCAGGCCACTGAACACGGAACCGCGCTGATTGAGGAACTTCGCTACACGATCGCCATATCGCGCCGGCTGATCGAGGCGTCACATTCACTCCTGAAGAGGTCGCAGAGCCAAGGCAGGCGTCTCGAGAGTGATGGTATCGAGATTGGCTAACAAGCACGTGGTTTGTCGATGCTAACGTCCCTCGTAGAGCACACGGACCCTGGATACTGAGCCGCCCGGCAAACAGGCCAGCGATCAATGCAACCAATGGTTTCGTCTTTGTTGCGGTAACTTCGCTCCCAAACGCTTCACGGTCCGGGGTAGGGCGCATAGGTACTAGGACTTTGGTCTGATCAATCGGTCTTTCCCGTTGGGACCTAAGTCTGATCTGCTGCCTCCTTAGGTGGCAAACGATTGCCGAAAGCTAAAACTTGCAGTAATTCTAGAGATCACAAACAAAAACTAAACCTTACTTGCGTATGGGCATGGGCGGGAGCGAAAATATTCCTGGATGGCTTACGAGTCATCTTCCGAATGATCCTGTGATCGCAGGAGATCTCGCGGATAAGATATCGAAGGAGGCTGAAAAAATACAGCTTCCAGGCGAACGGGTTTTGACAACCCGGAGCGAAGAAGACACCTTTAAGAAGGAAAAAGTTGAACCGTATCGCCGCGCCACGGTTGCGGGAATCTTTGCCAGGGGGTCATTCCTAGCGTTATTGGTGCTAACCATTTATCTGCTTTATGTGTTCTCCATCGTGGCCGGGGAAACGGTCGCGGATGTTCCTCTGCCCCCACACTGAACTGTTAGACGCTCCGCCAAGACTCCGATTGGCCCGCACCGTGTTGATGTTGCGATCCTTTGATGTCCGTGGATGTCGTGTGCGGCTTGTGCGATTGCCCGCCGCGGCTCAGCCTGCAGCTTCCGCCGTATTCGCAAGCCGTTTTCCGACGTAGACGCATTGCTTCGCTGGTTCCGGATCCTGCAGCACCTCGAAGCCGATTGCCTTGTAGAACTTCAACGCATCATTATTCTCCGGCATGACTTCGAGGTGGACGCCGGTCGAGCCGCTCGCGGCAAGGCGCTGCTCGAGGAAGGCCATCGCGCGCCTGCCGATGCCTTTCCCGCGCGCCTGCGGCAACAGGTCGATATGACCATGCGACGGATAGGCCGCCAGCGCAGGCGGAACAGCGAAATCGGGATGATGGACCCGGTGCCGCGCCCAATCGCTGCCGCGCCAGCGTGAGCTGTCGGGACCCGGGTCGGCGACGCGCCGCTGCAGGTCCGGATACCAGTCTGACGCCAGGCTGGCATTGAAAGCGGCTGTGTCGGCGGCGCCAAGCAGATAGCCGGCCGCACCTGCGGGACTATCGATAATGAAGGCCAGCTCGGGTTCGAGCACCTGGTAGGGAATGGTGTAGAGCAGGCCGAGCAGTTCCGGGTCGTCCTCGCGGCTGCTGGCGTCCTTGCCGGCATCGCCGGTCTTAAGACAGATCATTGCAAGTGCTGGATGATCGGCGGCGGTCGCCCGGCGCAGGAAGAAACCGCCGCCGAAATCGAGGATCATGGCGGCAGCAGCCGGAAGTCCTTGCCCTCGGGCAGAAGCTGCCCGCCATCGACGATGATGGTCGTGCCGGTGATGTAACTGGCATCGTCAGAGGCCAGGAACAGGAAGGCATTGGCCACGTCGCGAGGGCTGCCGAGACGGCCGAGTGGGATGGCGTCTTCCATGTTCTTGATGAAGGCCGCACCGCGGTGCTGCTCTATGCCTTCGGTGAGGATGTTGCCGGGCTCGACGCCGTTGACTGTAATGCCGTAGCCCGAGAATTCGAGCGCAGCCGAACGGATCAGCCCATTGATGCCGGCCTTGGTCGCAGAATAATGGCCGTGGCCGGGGCTGGTGACATGCGGGCCGGTGATCGAGGAGGTGAATAGCATGCGGCCAAAATGCTGTGCCTTCATCGGCACCAGCGCGGCGCGAGCAGCGATGAAGCTGCCGCGCAAATTTACCGCCATGACCCGGTCCCAGTCGTCGGGACTGGTGTTTTCCAGCAATTGCCAGGGATAGATGCCGGCATTCTGCACCATGATGTCGAGCCGGCCGTGACGGTCGAGCGCCAGTGCGACGGCGGCTTCCGCATCGGCCATCTGCGAGATGTCGGTGCGAATGAAGTGGGCGCCGACCTCATCTGCCGTTGCGTGTCCGGCTTCGGTCTCGGTATCGGCCAGCACCAGCTTCGCGCCTTCCTCGGCAAAGCGCTGCGCGATCGCCTTGCCAATGCCGCGGGCAGCACCGATGACCAGCGCCACCTTGCCAAAAAGTCTCCCGGTTTGCGGTAGGCTGCTCATGCGAGCCTCTGGCGGATGGTTTGCTTGAATGCGTCAAGCAGCACGGCGGCGAGCACAAGCAGGCCGTGGATCACTTGGGTGAAGTTGGCCGGCAGGCCCATCAAATTGATCGCCGTGTTGATGGCCGAGAGCAGCAGCACGCCGGCATAGACGCCGGGCAAGGTGCCGACGCCGCCTTTCAGGCTGACGCCGCCGATGACGACTGCGGCGAAAGCATTGAACAACAGGCCGACGCCGAGATTGGCGGTTGCGCCGGAGGTGCGGATCGCCAGCAGCCAACCGGCAAGGCCGGCGATGGTGCCGGCGAGAACGAAGGCTATGACCAGATTGCGGTTGACGCGGATGCCGGCGCGAAAGGTCGCCGTCTCGTTGCCGCCTATCATGACCAGGTGCCGGCCGAAGGGCGTCTTGGCCATGATCAGCGAAAATACCACGAAACACGCAATGGCGATCCAGGCCGTCAGCGGCAGGCCACCCAGGCGCTGGATGCCGAACCAGCGGATTGCCGGCGCAAGATCCTGTGCGGAGCGGCCTCCCGAAATAACCAGCACGAGGCCGCGCACCCAGATGTAGGACGCCAGCGTGATGATGAAAGCACTCATCCTCACCTTGACGACCAGATAGCCGTTGATGACGCCGATGATGCCGCCGACGGCAAGCGCGATGAGCAGCGAAACCGGAACCATGAGCCATTGCGGCTGCAACTGGATGCCAAGGCCGATGCCCGACGAGCAGAACAGGATGCCGACCGCCATGGCGCTGAGCGCCGCCACCGATTCGACCGACAGGTCCATGTGACCGGCGATGATGACCAGCGCCAGGCCGATCGACATCACGCCGAGCACGCTCGACGCCTCGATGATGTTGGCGAAGATGCCGAGCTGAAAATAGTTCGGGATGAGGATGGAAAAGACCACCAGCACGAAGACCAGCATGAACCAGACGAGATTGTCGAGGATGAACTCGAGGGTTTGGCGCGTGCGGGGGTTCATCTCAGGATCCGGTTGGCGCCGACCGCGAAAAACCACTCGGTTTTCGGAAAGATCAGGCGCGGTTGAAAATTGCTGCAACGTTCCCGTGCGCGTCCGTTCGAACGCACCAGGGCTGCAGGGCTGGCTCCGGGCCTGTGTGGCCCGGAGCTTCTGGCGAGTTCGCTATTCGACCGGCTTTATGGTTTCGGTCGGCGGCTTCATGTTGCCCCAGAAGGCCGGGTTATCGACATTTTCCTTGGTGATCGCAGCGCCGGGGATCTTGATGTTCGGGCCCCACGCTTCCTTGGTCAGGGTCGATTTCAGGCCAAGCACATCATATTCGCCTGGCTTGATCTCCTGCTTGTTGACCACCTTGTCCATGAACATCGCGACCGCCGCGGCCTGGGCGTAGAGCGGCTGCTCGACTTCGACATTGAGCCAGCCCTTGCGGATCAGGTCGAGGCCGACCGGAGCGCCGTTCGAGCTCATCAGCATGACGTCGCCCGGTTTCTTGCCGGCGGCCTCGAGCGAGGCGACGGCAGCGACCGAAAGATGCGCGGCATGGCTGAAGATCAGGTCGATGTCGGGGTTGGCGAGCATCTGGTCGGCAACGATGGTGCCGGCGTTACTGGCCTCCCATTGCATGGCCGGGAGCGAGATGATCTTGACATCCGGGAAGGCCTTCATCTTCTCCTCGAAACCCTTCTGGATGTCGAGCGTGTAGGGGTCGCCCGGATCGCCGAGCACCTGCAGGATCTTGCCCTTCACCGAGCCGTTCTTCGCGGTCAGGAGCTTTTGCGCCTGATCGGCGGCGACGTAGCCGATTTCGACGGTTCCGGCCACCGAGGTGAAGTCGGACGGGGTCGAGGTGATCTGGCGGTCGAACTCGACGACCGGGATGCCGGCGGCACGGGCCGCCTCGACCGACGGTTTCAGCGCATTGAAATCGACGGCGGCAAGAATGATCGCCGCCGGCTTCAGCGCGATGACGTCGTTCATCTGTGATTGCTGCGCGTCGGTCTTGTTGTCGGCGTTCAGCGTCTTCATCTCGTAGCCGACCTGCTTCAGGAACAGTTCCAGCGCGCTCACCGAACCGGTCTGGAACTCATCGAGCAATGTCGGCACCATGTAGTAGACGGTGCCCTTCGACTGAGCGAATGCCGGCGTGAGCGTGGCAAAGGCCAGTGCCAGGATACCGAAGACGGAAAGAAATATTTTCTTCATGTCGTTCGCTCCTCTTGCGCCGGACCCCTCATTTGTCCCTCAGCTCGCCGGTCCGGCACCGGCGAGCGTCTCTCCGGTGATCATGTTGATCACCGCGTCGGGACTTGTTTTGTTGCGTGCGACATCGCCAGCCACGACGCCCTGCCGGATCACCACGATCCGGTCGGCGACCTGGAAGGCCTGCTGCATGATATGGGTGATGATGACGACACCGATGCCCTGGCTCGCCACCTGACGGATCATGTCGAGGCCGCGCCGCGTCTGCTCGACGCCGAGCGCCGCGAACGGCTCGTCGAGAAGCACCAGCTTGCCGCCGAAATGCACGAACCGGTTGAGCTCGATGGCCTGCCGCTGGCCGCCGGAAAGGTGCTCGACATTGGTGCGAAGCGAGGGAATGCGGGTGCCGGCGCTGGCCAGCGCCTTTTGTACCACCTGCTCCATGGCGCGCTCGTCGAGCACCGGAATGCCGAGAACCTTTCTGGTGATCTCGCGGCCCATGAAGAAATTGGCGACCACGTCGACATTGGTGCAAAGCGACAGGTCCTGGTAGACGGTCTCGATCCCCGCAGCCTTGGCCTCGGCGGGGGATTTGGCGAGGAATTCCTTGCCTTCGAACAGCATGCGGCCGGAGGTCGGCTCGAGGCCGCCGGCAATGATCTTGACCAGCGTCGATTTGCCGGCGCCGTTGTCACCCAGAAGCGCCACCACTTCGCCCTTGCCGATCGAAAAGCTGATGCCTTTCAGCGCTTCGATGGCACCGTAATTCTTGGCAACGTTATCGAGCACCAGCAGCGGTTCGCTCATGCCGCGATCCCCTTGTTGTGCAGGAGATCTCGCCCGCGTTCGCGCTCGGCGGTGAAGATCTGGCCGAAGCGTGGCGAAAGCACTCCTGAGACGGCAAGCGCGGCGGCGCCGCGCAACACCGCATGCTGGCCGCCCCGCGCGACGCTGACGCGGGGCGTCGTGCGGTCGCTTCGCGCCGAGACCGAATTGGGCAGGTGCGCGGCCGCGCCGGCAAGCCTCTCGAGCAGATCTGTGGACGCCAGCCCGCCGAGGATGATGGTTTCGGGGTCGAACAGATTTTCGATGATGGTGACGGCGTTGCGGAAGATCGGCGCGATCTCGCTCACCCAGTCGGCGTCGGCGATGTTGCGGCGCCGCAGCGCCTCGAGCGAGAGATACCGTTCGAGGCAGCCGCGATTGCCGCACGGGCAGGGCTCGCCGCCCGGCACTGCGGGAATGTGGCCGATCTCGCCGGCATTTCCCCAGGCGCCGCGCAATGCGGCCCCGTCATGCACCATGACGCCGCCGAGACCGACGCCGAAATAGAGATAGTAGTACTCGGAATATGCCGTGCCGAGGCCATAAAGGCGCTCGCCGATCGCAGCCGCCGCCATGTCGGTTTCGAAAAAGGCCGGCAGCCCGGTCGAGGCGGCCAGCCGCTCGCGCAGTGCCACATCTTTCCAGCCGGTCATAGTGGTCGGTCCGACAAAGCTCATGGACTCCACGCCGAACGGGCCGGGCAGCGCCATGCCGATGCCGAGAACGCGGCCACCGGGCCGCAAGACGGTCAATTCGAGCACCATGGCACCGATCAGCTCGAAAGCGTGGTCGGGCGTTGCATTTGGGGCTTCGCGGTAGGTGCTCTCGATGACATCGCCGCTGAGGTTGATCAGCGCGGCATTGATGCCCAGTGGGGTGACGTGGATGCCGACGGCATAGCCGCCTTCCGGATTGATGCGCAGCGTTGCCGGCGGCAGTCCGCGCCCCTTGGGCTCTTCGCGCAGCGACAGCACGTAACCGTGTTCTTCCAACTCGCGAACGATGGTCGACACCGTCTGCACCGTGAGCCCGACCCGCCTGGCAATGTCGCCACGGGCGATCGGGCCATGAAGGCGGATCGATTCGAGCACGATGCGCCGGTTATACGGCCGCCCGAACTCCTGATTGGTCCCCCGCAGTGCCATGCCTTTGCGCCCTCGAGAGAGGCCAGACTGGCACCGAAGATTTATTCAGTCAAATGGAATTCAAAAATAAATCGACAGCCGCGCTGAGCGAAGCCGGCGGATGGCCGCTCAACTGCACGGTCAGTAGCGGATGGTACGTCGCTCCAGCAGAACCACGATCGCAAACAGCGCGATCGACAGCGAAGACGACAGCACGATCGCCGCATAGAGCCGGTCCGACTGATAGTTGAAGGTCGCCTGGATGATGAGCGCGCCGAGGCCCTTATCCGACCCGATCCACTCGCCGACAATGGCGCCGATCACGGCCGTGGCCGAAGCAATTCTCAGCGAGGAGAACAGCATCGGCAATGCTCTTGGCAGGCGCAGGCTCCAGAAGATCTCCCAGCGCGTAGCCGATAGCACCCGGAACAGTTCGTGCTCGTTGTCGCTGGCCGAGTCCAGCCCGCGGATCATGTTGACCAGCGTCGGGAAGAAGCAGATCACCGCAGCGATCACGATCTTCGGCGTCATGCCGAGCCCGAAGATTAGGATGATAATCGGGGACAGCGCCAGGATGGGAATGGTGTTGAAGAACAGCACGACCGGAAAATAGGCGGCCTGCAGGATGCGGCTGTGCACGAAAACCACCGCCAGCAGCACACCGGCGAGATTGCCGATGACAAATCCCGCCAGTGCCTCGATCAGCGTCGGCCAGAGATTGCTGAGCAGTAAAGCGAGACTCTTCCGGAACACGCCTGATATGGCCGTCGGCGTCGGCACGATATAGGCCGGCACGCCGAGCCATGGCAGCAGGAACTGCCAGGCGAGCAGGATCGAAGCCGCGCCAAGAACGGGCAGGGCGACGGCCAGCGCCGATGGCAAGGGCGCCTGCCTCATGAGGCCTGTTCCAGCGCGCCGCGCAGTTCGGCCATCGCGGCAACGATCGCCGGATCCTCGCGCGAACAGCGGTTGCCCGCCTGCTTGAACGGCCGCATGTCGAGGTCCCTGGCCAGGCGGCCCGGGTTGGCGGCGAGAACGATGACCCGTTCTCCGAGATAGGCCGCTTCGGCGATCGAATGAGTAACGAAAAGAATGGTCGTGCCGGTGCGCCGCCACAACGACAAAAGCTCGTCGTTGAGGCGGTCGCGGGTGATCTCGTCCAGCGCGCCGAAAGGCTCGTCCATCAAAAGCAGCCTAGGTTGCCCGAGCAGCGCCCGGGCGATCGCCACGCGCTGGCGCTGGCCGCCGGACAATTGGTGCGGCAGACGCTCACCGAACCCGGCAAGCCCCATCAGATCAAGCAGCTCGTCGGTTCGATCGTCTATTGTCCGGGTCAGGCGTCCCTGTCCGACATCGAGCGGCAGGCGGACGTTGTCGCGCACGGTGCGCCAGGGCAGCAGGGTCGAGTCCTGGAAGACGAAACCGACATCGCGCCGCGAACGGACAGCATGCGGTGTCTCGCCAAGCACGCTGATCGAGCCGCCGAGCGGATCGAGCAGGTCCGCGACTACCCGGAGCAAGGTCGACTTGCCGCATCCCGAAGGTCCAAGGATCGACAGGAAGGAGCCGGCCTCGACCGACAGGTCGAGACCGGAGAGCACTTTCACCATCGGCTGCCGGCCGCCATAGCCGACATCCAGCCTGCGGGCCTCGATCGCGTTCGCCATCAAGCGGCGGGCGCGTCGAGCTTGGGTCGGTCGGGGGCCGACAATTCGAGTATCTTGGTGGTGTAGACATCGGCTGCCGCGGGCCGGCCGTTCGGGTATTGGCCGACCTTGTCCAGCAGTGCCAGCTGCTCCTCGATCGAGGCGGGATCGAAGGTTCCCCATCCGTCCTTGGCGGTTGCACCGTCGAAGGAAAGTTTCAGCACCAGATTGATCGTCTTCTGCTCCCAACCGAGGTCCATTTCCGGATAGGCCTCGACCATTTTCTTGACGGCTTCCTGCGGATTGGCGTGCACCCAGCCCCAGCCCTTGGCGACGGCGCCGATGAATTTCGCCAGCGTTTCCGCATCCTGTTCGATCGCGGTGTCGGTAGCGAAATAGACGTCGGCATAGGAGTTCAGCCCGAGATCGCGCACCAGAAGATCGATCCTGTCGTCGCCGACGACGCTCAGCGCCTGGGTGTTGGTGATCCATCCGCCAATCGCGTCGACGTCGCCGCGCACCAGCGGCGCCTTGTCGAAGCCGACATTGACGACGGTGACCTCGGACGGATCAATGCCGTTCTTGGCCAGGATCTCGTCGATGACGAAGCGCGCCGTAGGCTGGATGCCGATCTTCTTGCCCTTGAGGTCGGCCACGCCGCGGATCGGCTTGGCAGGCTTCGAGGTGAAGGCATAGGGACCGGTGCGGAAACCGCAGGCGATGATCTTCACCGGCACGCCGCTGGCACGCGCCGCGTAGAGCTGCGGTGTTTCGGAAAACTGGCCGAGTTGTGCGGCGCCCGAAATCACCGGCGGCACCGTCGCCGCATTGGGGCCGCCGGGGCTGAATTCCACCTCGAGGCCCACGTCCTTGAAATAGCCGTTGGCGACGGCCGCGATGTCGCCGATCTGTCCGTTGGACATCAGCCAGTCATACTGGATGACGACCTTTCCGGCAGCCCTGGCGCCGGGCGTCAGCACGAGCTGCATTCCGGCCGAAGCTGCCGCGACGGCGGCGAAGCCGGCTTTCACGAAGCTGCGCCGGTTCATGTCGTAGTCTCTGTTCCCACTCATTTTTCGCTCCTGTTGCGTCTCTTCGTTGCGCGCCGTTCCCGTGGCGCGGCGTCGTCTACGGCTGTTCGTCGTGGTAGTCGCCGGGGCCGCCGTCGAGCCAGGCGTATAGTTCCCAAAGCGTGTCGTCGGGATCGGTGAAATAGGCGCAGCGCGCGTTCCAGACATAATCCTCCGGCGGGCCGTAGAAGGGCACGCCCTTGGCCGCCAGTTCGCCATGGAGCCGGTCGATCTCGCCGGGCGCGTCTAGCCTGACCGCCATGCAGACCTTGTGCGCCTGGCGCGGCGACCTCAACTTCGAGACGCCGGTGTGCCGGTTGATGTGATCGATCTCCCACGCCGCCAGCGTGACGCCCTCGCCATGGAAGTCGGCAAAGCCCTCGGCGCGGCGCCGCAGGCGAAAGCCGAGTTTCTCGACATAGAATTCAACCGTCCGCTCGATGTTTTCGACGAGCAGGCAGACGTCCGAAATCGCATATGCGCCTCCGAGCGGCATGGCTATCTCCCTGTGCTGTGCGCGGCGCGCGATGCCGGCAGCTTGACGCCGACGCGGTCGGCGGCGCCGATGATGTGGGCGCGCATCGCCGCCTCGGCGGCCGTGGGATCGCCCGCGACCAGCGCCTCGTAGATACGCACATGCTCCCCGACATTGATTTCGACCAGGTCGTGCAGCGGATTGGTGAGGCGGGCGTAGTGGATCGAGCGGCGGATCTGCTCGCAAACGAAGGAGATAAAGGTGTGGATGTAATTGTTGCCGGTCGCCCGCGCGATCTCGCGATGGAACAAAAGGTCGGCGTCGATGCTGCCTTCTTCCCAGCGCTCCTCGCCGCTCATCCGGTCTAGCGCCGCCTTGATTGCGTCGAGGTGCTCCTGCCCGCGCCGTTCGGCGGCGAGCGCGGCTGACTCGGCTTCCAGTATGCAACGCAGCTCGAACAGCCGCTCCATATTCCCGGTCGCCTTCAGCGCCTCGCCATCGATCCGGATCGACGCGCGCTGCTCCGGCGCCAGCACGAAGGCGCCGACGCCTTGCCGGGCTTCGATCATGCCATCGGCCCTGAGTTGAGCGATCGCCTCGCGCACCACATTGCGACTGACGCCGAATTTTTCCGAGAGCTGCTGCTCGGTCGGCAGCCGCGTGCCCGGATTGAGCTCGCCGGATTCGATCTCGCGGCTGAGGAATGCGGCGACGCGATGCGGCAGCGCCTCCACCGTGCCGATAGCGGCCAGTCTTTGCTTCATGGAAAGGTCTCCGTCGGTGGCAGCAGGCAGCCGGGGTTCATTGATCCCTGGGGGTCGATCGTTCTCTTGAGCGCCGTGACGAGCCGGCGATGGGCAGGTGTCAGGCCGGCCCAGAAAGTGCGATGACGGGTGCGGCCGATACCGTGCTCGGCGCTGATCGAGCCGCCAAGCGCGCCGACGATCTGGTAGAGTCCGGCGGTGATCTCCGCGCCTTGGGCACGAGCTTCACGCTCGGCGAGCCCAGGCGGTGGCAGGACGTTGAAATGGATATTGCCGTCGCCGGCATGGCCATAGGCCTGCGGCAGCCAGCCGGGATGTTCCAGCGCCACGAATTGGCGGGCCTGATCGATGAGGGCAGGGATGTCCGATATCCTGACCGCAAGGTCGGTGCGCACATGATAGCCGCGTCTTGCCTGGCCCTCGACCAAACCCTCGCGAATGGCCCAGAACGCCCTGGCCTGCGCGATGCTTTCAGCAAGGACGGCGTCGGCAACCAGGCCGCTCTCCATGGCTCCGGCCAGGAAATCGACCAGCATGGAGTGCAGATCGACCGCGGCGCTTGCGGAGAGTTCGATCAGCACGTGGACGGGAGCTTCGACCGGCGAAACCGTGTCGGCATCGATCATGCGGGCGAGGTCGATGCACTCCGAACCGATGATCTCGAAGGCCGAAATCAGATCGGATGATGCCCGGCGAGCCTGCCGGAACAGGGTGATGGCCGCTTCGAACGAGGCGAGACCGAGATAGGCGGTCTCGACCCGGGCCGGTTTCGGGAACAGCTTGAGCTCGACGCCGGTGATGATGCCGAGCGTTCCTTCGCTGCCGATGAAGAGCTGCTTCAGGTCGTAGCCGCGATTGTCCTTGCGCAGGCCGGAAAAGCCGCTCCACAACTCGCCGTCGGGCAGGACGACTTCGAGGCCGAGGATGAGATCGCGCGCCATGCCATAGCGCAGCACGTTGGTGCCGCCGGCATTGCTGGCCGCATTGCCGCCGATCTGGCAGCTTCCCTGCGCGCCGAGCGCCAGCGGAAACAGGCAATCCTGTGCCTCTGCCGCATCCTTGATGTGCTGCAGGATGCAGCCGGCGTCGGCCTGCAGGATGAAATTGTCGGCGTCGACGAGACGGATGCCGTTCAACCGCTCCAGACTGACGACAACCGCGCCACGGCTGTCGATGTCGATCGCGCCCGCCACCAGCCCTGTGTTCCCGCCTTGCGGGATGATTCCGAGCCCGAGCGTACCGCAGAGCCGCACCACGGCCTGGACTTCGCTGACCGAAGCAGGCTTCAGCACCGCAAGGGCTCCGCCGCGATGATCCCCGGACCAGTCCCCAAGATACTTCGCCATGCCGGCAGCGTCGGCAGCCACGCCGCTTCGTCCGACGGCGCCCTCCAGGGCATTCAGAATTTCAGGCGGGATACCATGAACGGTCATTACAAGCCTGTTGGGCTAAGGCATAGGCTTATACATATCATCCTACAACCGCGCTCGAGTCAACGCTGTGAGGCGCAAGCCATCAAAGGCTGGAGCCGAAATGTTTGTTGGGAGAAGAGAGCGAAGGGCGGTCGCCGGAGGATACTTACGCGAGGCTGCCTAGCGTGGCTGCGCCGGCCGATGCCGGTCAATTGCTGGTTCGTCTGGGGAGCAGCCGGGCTCCTAGAGGTACCGCTCGACCTTCTTGCCGACGGTCAAAAACCGCAGCGGGTCGATCGCCTCGCCGTTGTGGCGAACCTCGTAGTGCAGATGCGGGCCGGTCGAGCGGCCGCTATTGCCGGTCTTGCCGATGACGTCTCCGGCATCGAGCTTCTGGCCGACGGCGACGTCGATTTCGCTGAGATGCCCGTAACGCGTCACAAAACCGTTGCCGTGGTCGACCTCGACCATGCGGCCGTAGCCGCCGTTCCAGCCGGCCTTGACGACGACGCCGGCTGCCGTGACCTTGGCAGGCATACCGACCGGCGCCCTGAAATCCATGCCGGAATGCAAGGCGGCCGTGCCGAGGATGGGGTCGGTGCGCACGCCGAACGGGCTGGTGACGCTATGGCCGGGGGCGGGGTTGGCGAGCGGCAGCCGACGCGCTTCCTTTTTAAGGTGATCCAGCGCGTCAAGTGCTTCGTCCAACTCCTTGACCTTGCTATCGAAGACCAACGAGCTGTCGAGCGGTATCAGTGGCCCGCCGACATCGCTCTTTTCGAATTCGCTGTCGACCGGCAAGCCGGCGGCCTCGAGCGCCTGCGAGATTGCGTCGGCGCTCTTGTAGGCATTGTCGGCGAGCGTCGCGATACGCGTGAGCTGCTGGCTCTCGATGGCCTTCAGCGAGTTGTTGATCGAAACGAAGAGCTTGTCTGCCCGGTCGGCCGTGCTTTCGCTCGGCAGCGGATCGGCGCGGGTCGACCACAGCGAGAACGGCCTGGTGTCGTCATCGCCCACAGGAGCGGCAAGCGGGGCGGCAAGGCTGGCGACGGAATAGGCCGTCGGCTGGATGCTGCCGGTCGCGTCGGCATGTTCGTCCGGCTTTGCCGTCGGAACGGGCGGCGTCGCGACCTCGTTTTCGGCTCGTTCGAGGATCGGGCCGAGGCGGCCGTGACGCAGGCTGAGCTGGCTCTGCCGTTCCAGCAGCTCGCTGACCTTGGTTTCCATCAGCTGTTGATCGAGTAGCTGCCGGCTGGTGATGCGGTCGACCTGGCTGCGCAGTGCCGAGATGCGGTCTTCGTAGGCCTGCTGCATGCGCGCCTGCCGCGCCGTCGTGGCGCCGATCAGATCGTCACGCAGCACCAGATAAGAGGTCGCCAGCAGGTAGCCAATGACGATCGCCGCCAGCGCCGAGCCGCAAAATGCCGCAAGCCACGGGCGTATGGTGAAATGCCTTATCTGGTCGCCCCGGGCGATGATCACCGTGTGGGGCTCTTTGCGTCTGCCGAAGACCGCTGACTGACTGGCTACGTTCACGGGACCAAGCTTTCGTTACGACACCAACGACGAGCCTGATTACACATTATTAGGGTTAACAAAGTTTTGTCTTCGCGCAAAACGGGTATCGAATTGCAGCGGCCTGCCGCAGCTCTCAAATTGCGCGAACCGCCTCCAGCACGTCTTCGGCGTGCCCCTTGACGCGGACATTGCGCCAGATCCTGGCGATGCGTCCGTCGCGGCCAATCAGGAACGTCGCCCGCTCGACGCCCATATAGGTGCGGCCGTAGAGCTTCTTTTCCACCCACAAATGGTAAGCCTCGATCACCTTGCGCTCCTCGTCGGCGACAAGGTCGACGCTCAGATCGTATTTCGCCTTGAATTTGTCATGTTTTTTGATGCTGTCCGGCGACAGCCCGATGACGACAGCGCCGGCCTTTTCGAACTCCGGCTTCAACTGCGAAAAGCCGATCGCCTCGTTGGTGCAGCTTGTGGTGTCGTCCTGTGGGTAGAAATAGAGTACGATGGGCTTTCCCAGCAGTGCGGCGAGGCTGAGTGAACCGCCGCCATCGCGCGGAAGATCGAATTGCGGCGCAACATCGCCCACGTCGAGGTCAGCCATACCGATGCCCTTGTTTGAGGTTACGCGCCAGGCTGCATCGATATAATGTCGAGCGGGGATTCGTCCACGATCGAATTCGTTTCAACGGAAGATTGCGTGGATCAGGAGCTACCGCAGCACGAGAAGATCAGGTTCAGGCGTGACGAGATCACCGACCTGGGAACCTTTCCGTCCGCGTGCCGCGTCCCGCCGCTTGGGCAGGCGTCGATCGGTCGCGGCGTTCGTTTGATGGCGCGGCTGTTTGCCGGCCTCTTCGCCCTTGTGCTGCTGGCCGCCGCCGGCGTCTATGCGATCGGCGTGTCCGGCTTCGGCTCGGAGCGGCTTCGCGCGGAAGCCGAAACGGCAATCGAGAAATTGGCCGGCTTCGATGTCGACGTTGCCGTCGGGCCGGCCCGGCTGACGCTTGACGGGTCGAGCTTCATTGCGCTGCAGGTGAGCGACATCAGCCTCAAGACCGCCGACGGAAAACCGATGGCCGATGCCGGCCGGGTCCGCTTCGGCATCCGGCTGATCCCGCTGCTTTCGGGCGAGGTACGGCTGACCAGCGCCCGGATTTCCGACGCGCACATCGTCATGGCGGCGATGCCGTCCGGCGGCGACTGGACGGCCGGGCTGCGCAACCAGGACGGCCTCATCGATCCGGAAAAACTTTCCGCCGCCGTCTTCGCCAATCTCAACCGCGCACTCGATGCGGTGCGCGAGGATTCGATGCGCCAGATCGATCTGCGCAATGTCGAGCTGGCACTGCCCGAGACCGGATCGGTCAAGTCGGTCACCATCGCCGACGCCTCCGTCTCGCAGTCGGGACCGGGAAGCATGGAGTTTTCATCCGACGCCGATGTCGACGGCAGGGCGCTTACCATCGCCGCTTCCGCCACCCGCGATCCGGCGACGCGACGCATCACCACGCTGGACGCCAGTATCCTGGCGGCGGATGCCGACGCTGCGGCAGCAGGTGGCAAATTGGGCGCGATCGCCTTGAAGCTGACGGGGTCGGAAGGAGCCGGCGACAACGGCTCGCGGCTGACCGCTGCCCTGTCGCTGACCGGGTCGGTGCTCGATCTCGGTTCGCGCGGCCTGCTCCCGGCCGACATCGATCTCGATGCGACGCTCGTCGCCGGCTCGAACAAGATCCAGGTCGACAGCTTGCTGGTGAAGACCGGCCGCTCGACCTTCGATTTCGCCGGTTCGATCGGGCCGAAGCCGGTTACCGGCACAGCGGGCGAGGAGCCATCCTATCGTTACGACCTGACCAGCGACGGTTCGACCCTGGCGCCTTCGGATTCGCCGGAGCCGGCGCTCAGCTTCATTGCCCGTATTGCAGGCGTCTACCAGCCGACGAGCCAAAAGCTGGTCGCCGAGCAGATCGGCGTCCGGTCCGGCCCGGGCAGCGAAGTGCTGGGCACGGCTTCGGTTGCATTCGTCGCCAACCAGGCGCCGGGCATATCGGTGGCGCTCAACGTCCACGACATGCCGGTCTCGCACGTCAAGCAATTATGGCCATGGTTTTCGGCGCGCAATGCCAGGCTGTGGGTGCTTAAGAACCTGTTCGGCGGCCGCGTCGTCGATGGCAGCCTGCAGTTCCAGGTCGTACCCGGGCGGCTCGGCAACGGCGTGCCGCTTTCAGCCGATGAAGTGTTCGGCCGGTTCCAGGTCGAAGGATCGCGCTTCGACACGGCCGGCCGCATTCCGCCGATCCGCGATGCCGTCGGCGTCGTCGGCTTCCACGGCAACGACGTCGACGTCGCGCTGTCCTCGGGCAGCGTCTATATGCCGAGCGGCCGCACCGTGGCGGCGAGCAACGGCACGCTCACCGTCAAGGCGGCGAACCATCCGCCGGTGATCGGCGCGCTCGACATCGATGTCGCCGGCGAGGCGCCGGCAATCGCCGAACTGGCATCGTTTGACCCGATCAACGCCATGCGCCATGTCGGCCTGCTGCCGGACGACCTGTCCGGCACGGTGACCGGCCACGTCAAGGCCGATATTCCGCTGCAGTCCGGTGTCGACTCGTCCAAACTGGATTGGCTGGTGGCGCTCGATTACAAGGATCTGTCGCTGGGCAAGCCGTTCGAGGGCCAGACGGTCAGCCATGCCGACGGCTCGATCACGGTCGCGCCCGACCGGGCGGTGATCTCGGCCAAGGCACTGCTCAACGGCATTCCGGCCGAACTCGACCTGATTGAGCCGCTCAGGGATGGCGGCCCGCCGCGCAGCCGCAAAGTGGCGCTGGTGCTCGACGACAAGACGCGCGCCATCGCCATGCCTGGCCTGTCGACGCTGCTTTCCGGAACCATCAAGGTGGCGATCGACAAGAGTGGCACCGGCAACCAGAACGTGTCGGCCGACCTGACCAATGCCAGGCTGGACATTCCCTGGGCTGGCTGGAGCAAGGGGCCCGGCATTCCCGCCAAGGTCGTCTTCGCCATGACGAAGACCGGCGACACCACGACGCTGTCCAATTTCGAACTCGACGGCAAGACCTTCTCCATCGACGGCAGCGCGGTGCTGGTCAACGGAGCCTTGTCCTCGGCCCGGTTCAGCAAGGTCACGTTGAACAGGGGCGACGACGTCGCCGTCTCGGTGAAGCGGTCAGGCAAGGCCTATGCGGTCGAGGTCAGCGGCAGCGCGCTGGACGCACGCTCGCTGATCAAGCAATTCACGTCCGACGTCGATACCGCCACCAAGACCACCGGCGTCGATACGATCTCGGTCAGCGCCGACGTCAGCTCCCTGACCGGCTTCCATGACGAGGTGCTGTCGAATCTGAAGCTCGACTACAGCGCCGCCGGCTCCAGGGTAAACGGGCTCAGGGTGAGCGCCACCGCAAGTTCGGGAGCCGCGATTACTGTCAGCAACACGACCGGCGACGGCCTGCGAACGCTCAACATGAAGTCGGCCGACGCCGGCGCCATACTACGCTTCCTCAACATCTACGAGCATATGGAAGGCGGCTCGATCACGCTGGCGCTCACCGGGGCCGGCGACGGTCCGATGAAAGGCCAGGTCGACGCCAAGAACTTCTTTGTCGTCAACGAGCCGAAGCTCGCCTCGATCGTATCGACGACGCCGGCCGGCGACAGCCGCAGCCTCAACGAGGCGGTCAAAGGCAATCTCGACACGTCGAGGGTGAAGTTCGAGCGCGGTTTCAGCGAGATCGACAAGGGCAGCGGCTATCTCAAGCTGCGCAACGGCGTGCTGCGCGGCTCGCGCATCGGCACCACCTTCCAGGGCACGCTCTACGACCAGAACAACAACATGGACATGACCGGCACGTTCATGCCGGCCTACGGCGTAAACCGCATCTTCGGCGAACTGCCGCTGATCGGCGCGCTGCTCGGCAACGGACGCGACCGCGGCCTGATCGGCGTCACCTACAGACTCAGGGGCAACGCCAACAAGCCAATCCTCGACGTCAATCCGCTATCGGTAATCGCGCCCGGGATATTCCGGTCGATCTTCGAGTATCGCTGAGGCGGGGTAAGGTAGGCGGCGATGGCTCGGAATAAAATCGCTCTGCAGTGATCCTTCGCCGACAGCAACTTTGAGCGTCAAACCGGCCGCACCAGAACGTGCTTCTTCTTGCCGAGCGATAGCTTTGCGACGTTTTCCGGGCCAAGGTCCTGCAGCGTCACCATCCTGCGATCGTCGGAAACCGGCTGGTCGTTGAGGCGCACGGCGCCGCCCTGGATATGCCGCCGTGCCTCGCCGTTCGACCCAGCCAGCCCGGCGGTGACGAACAGCGACAATATGCCGACGCCGGCTTCAAGATCGGCCCTGCCCACCTCGACGGTCGGCAGTGTTTCGGCGAGCGCCCCTTCTTCGAACGTCTTACGCGCCGTTTCGCTGGCCTCCTCCGCCGCCTCGCGGCCATGCAGCATGGCGGTGATTTCGGTGGCGAGGATCTTCTTGGCTTCGTTGATCTCCGAGCCGCCGAGCCGTTCGAGACGTGCGATCTCGGCGAGCGGCAAGGTCGTGTAGAGCTTCAGGAAACGGCCGACATCGGCATCCTCGGTGTTGCGCCAGTATTGCCAGAACTCGTAGGGGCTCAGCATCTCCGCATCGAGCCAGACCGCGCCCGAGGCCGACTTGCCCATCTTGGCGCCGGAGGAGGTGGTGAGCAGCGGCGTCGTCAGCGCATAAAGCTGCGCGCCTTCCATGCGATGGCCGAGATCGATGCCATTGACGATGTTGCCCCACTGGTCGGAGCCGCCCATCTGCAGCCGGCAGCCGAGGCGTTTGTAGAGCTCGACGAAGTCGTAGGCCTGCAGGATCATGTAGTTGAATTCTAGGAACGACAGCGACTGCTCGCGATCCAGCCGGAGCTTGACCGAATCGAAGGCCAGCATTCGGTTGACCGAAAAATGCCGGCCGACATCGCGCAGGAAATTGACGTAGTTGATGTCCATCAGCCAGTCAGCATTGTTGATCATGACGGCGTCGTTCGGGCCGCTGCCGAATTTGAGGTAAGGCGTGAAGTTGCGGCGGATGCCGGCGAGATTGTCCTCGATGTCCCGCGGCGTCAAAAGCTTGCGCGCCTCGTCCTTGAACGACGGATCGCCGATCATCGAGGTGCCGCCGCCCATCAGCGCGATCGGCCGGTGGCCGGTCTGCTGCAGCCAGTAAAGCATCATGATCTGGATCAGCGACCCGGCATGCAGGCTCCTCGCGGTGGCGTCGAAGCCGATATAGGCGCTCACCGTTTCCGTGGCGAAAAGCTGGTCGAGGCCGGCATCGTCCGAGGTCTGGTGGATGAAACCGCGCTCGCTCATGGTGCGCAGGAAATCGGATTTGAAGGCGGACATTTTCTTTCCCGAAAAGCTTCCGGCCGAACGCGGCCCGGCTATGCATGAAGGCGGGCGTTTAGCACTCAAGCGCGATCAGCAAAAGTGGAATCCGGTTTTGCGTCCGATCGCGCTTCGGATGGCTTTGTGCGATCAGCAAAAGTGGAATCCGATTTTCGCGTCGGCGCGGATAGAGTGCGGCCTGCTTGCGTCATTGTTTCGGCTGGCGTAATGAGGCGCCGCGCCAGCGGGGCTCTTCCTCTGGACCGCGCGGCATCGATCGAATGCCATATCCTGTGACAGAGTCGAGATGCCGGAGATATCCATCGTCATTCCTTGCCGGAACGAGGCGGCGAACCTGCCGCTTCTGCTCGACGAGATCGGCATTGCCATGGCCGGGCGCGACTTCGAAGTCATTGTCGTCGACGATGGCTCGACCGACGATACGCCTTCGGTGCTTGCCGCAGAAGCAGCGCTTCGCCGGTTTCCGCTGCGCCATCTCAGGCATGAAAAATCCGCCGGACAGTCGCTTTCGGTGCGTTCAGGCGCCTGGGCGGCGCGCGGCGATATCGTCGCCACCATCGACGGCGACGGTCAGAACGACCCCGGTTATATCCCAGTGTTGATCGACGCGCTGCGGCAGGCTGGTCCCGAAGTCGGGGCCGCGCAGGGACAGCGTCTGAAGCGCCGCGACAGCAAGATCAAGCAACTGGCGTCGCGTTTCGCTAACGGGCTGAGAAAAGCCATCCTGCACGACGAGACGCGGGATACCGGTTGCGGCCTCAAGGCGATCCACACCGACATCTTGCGGAAATTGCCGTTCTTCGACGGCACCCACCGCTTTGTTCCGGCGCTGGTCATCCAGGAGGGCTACCGCGTCGTCCATTGCGACGTCGTCGACCGCTCCCGCCGTCACGGCAAATCGAATTACGGCATCTTCGATCGCGGCCTTCAGGGCGTGCTCGATCTTGCCGGCGTCTGGTGGCTGCGCCGCAGGCGCCGCAGAATGCCCAAAGTAGAGGAAATCAAGCATGGGTAACGTGCTTCAGGAATTGGCGACCTGGCTTCACGATGTTTTCGTCAAGCAATTCGATGCCTGGGTTCTGCTCGGCTTCGTCGCCCAGTTCTTCTTCACCATGCGCTTTCTGGTGCAGTGGGTGGCGTCGGAAAAGGCCAAGCGCAGCGTCGTGCCGATCGCCTTCTGGTTCTTTTCGCTGTTCGGCGGTGGCCTGCTGCTGATCTACGCCATCCAGCGTCAGGATCCGGTGTTCATCGCCGGCCAGGCCATGGGCCTGTTGATCTATATCCGCAATCTCTGGCTGATCGCCAACGAGCGAAAGGCGGCGATGACCAAGGTCGATTGAGCCCACGACCGGCCTGAAACCGGTCGAGCAAGCAATCCAGATTACTTGCCGTCCAGCCCGCCGTAGGACCTTACCAGCCGGACCATGTCGGCCGAATCGGCAGTCTCGCTCTCGAGCCCCTCGGCGACACCGACGCGGTCGGCGGCCGGGCGGTTCTGGCTGACTTTCCATTTGCCGCTGATTTCGGTGATTTCGATTTCCAGGCCGACGATCCCCTTGATCTGCGACTGGATGAAGGGCGCCGGCGCGTCGGTTACCGCCCATGGCGCCGAGCGGTTGCCCTCCTGCGACATCGTCAGATCGGAAATCTGCTCGGCCAGCCAATCCTGGTCTTCGATCACCGTGACGATGCCGCGCACCTGGACGATGGCGTAGTTCCAGGTCGGTACCACTTTGCCGGTTTCACGCTTGGTCTCATACCAGGACGGCGTCACATAGGCGTCGGCGCCCTGGAAGACGACCAGCACCGGCGCCAGGGGATTGTCGGCCAAAAGCCGCCATTGCGGATTGGCTTTCGCCAGATGTGTGCGCAGCCTGCCATTCGGCGGCACATCCGCGTTGAGCAGGGAGGGCGCGTCTAGAAGAAAGGGAATTGCGTTGGCGACCGGCCCCTCGGTGCCGTTCGACACCAGCAGGCCAAGCGGATGCGCCCGGATCAGCCCGTGCAGGACGTCCGGCCGTGTTTCCTGAAAGTGAGGTGGTTGGTACATCGCCGATTATCTCAGCCGCTTCGGCCGTGGGTCGGACAGTTCCCCGGCCAGCCGGCGATCGAGATAGTCCGCGCATTCCTCGATCAGAAGCTCCGCATGGTTGGCAAAGAAATGGTTGGCGCCGGGCAAGGTCTTCTGGGTGATGGTAATGCCCTTTTGCGTGTGCAGCTTGTCGACCAGGCCCTGCACGTCCTTGGGCGGCGCGACCTTGTCGGCATCGCCATGGATGATCAGGCCGGACGACGGGCATGGCGCCAGGAACGAGAAATCATAGGTATTGGGCTGCGGCGCGACCGAGATAAAGCCCTCGATCTCGGGCCGGCGCATGAGAAGCTGCATGCCGATCCACGAGCCGAACGAATAGCCGGCAACCCAGCAACTCTTGGAATCCGGATGCAGCGACTGCACCCAGTCGAGCGCCGCGGCGGCGTCGGACAACTCACCGGTGCCGTGGTCGAACTCGCCCTGGCTGCGGCCGATGCCGCGGAAATTGAAGCGCAGCGTGGTGAAATTGCGCTTCTGGAACATGTAGAAGAGGTCGTAGACGATCTTGTTGTTCATCGTCCCGCCGAACTGGGGGTGCGGGTGCAGGACGATGGCAATCGGCGCGCTCTTTTCCTTCGAGGGCTGATAGCGACCCTCCAGGCGGCCGGCCGGACCGGTGAAAATGACCTCAGGCATGAAATACTCCACTTGGCATAAATTGCGCGGCGCCCGGAACAACTTTCCCTAGGCCTTGACGCAGGGCGAGCGTCTTTCTAGAAGCTAGTTTAGAATTGTTCAAAACTGGGCGGCCAAAAGCTGTGGCTCGGCCACCCACGCCGCAAGCCGCGTAAATAGGACGTCTTGCCTTGCAATTTCAAGGAAATAACGCGCTATCTTCGCGGAACGGCTTTTGAAGGGACCAGTTGGACGGAAATGGCCGGAGCACGCGCCTATCTCGACTACAACGCCAGCGTGACGCTGCTTGCCTCGGCGCGCGCGGCGGTGGTCGCTGCGCTCGACATCGCCGCCAACCCGTCCTCGGTCCATGCCGAGGGCCGCGCTGCGCGGCGGCTGATCGAAGACGCCAGGCGCGACGTGGCGCGACTGGTCAGCGCCAAAGCCGAGCATGTCGTATTCACCTCTGGCGCGACGGAAGCGGCCTCGACGCTGCTGACGCCGGACTGGCAGATGGGGCGCGGCGCCGTCCGCATGAGCCGGCTTTACGTGTCCGAGGCTGACCATCCCTGCCTGCTCAATGGCGGGCGCTTCCCCGCGGGGCAGGTAACGCGGATCGGCGTCGATGCCGACGGCATCGCCAAGCTCGACACCTTGGCGTCAGCACTTAGTGCGCATGACAAGGCCGACGGTTTGCCGCTAGTCGCGATCCACGCCGCCAACAACGAGACCGGCGTGATCCAGCCGATTGGCCGCGTTGCCGAAATCGTCAAGGCGGCGGGTGGCATCCTGGTTGTCGATGCGGTGCAGGCGGCCGGCCGCATTCCGCTCGATATGTCAGCGGGTTACGCAGACTATTTGATTCTCTCCTCGCACAAGATCGGCGGCCCCAAGGGCGTCGGCGCCATTGTCGCGGCGTCGGACTTGATGATGCCGAAACCGCTGGTCAGCGGCGGCGGCCAGGAGAAAGGCCATCGCGGCGGCACTGAAAACCTGGCGGCGATTGCTGGGTTTGGCGCGGCGGCGCGCGAGGCGCTTGCCGGGTTGCAAACGATCGATGCGGTGCGGCAGCGCCGCGACGAAGTCGAGGCGATGGTGAAAACGCAGGTGCCAGACGCCGAAATCTTCGGGACCGGCGCTCCGAGGCTTGCCAACACCATGTTCTTCGCTATTCCCGGCATCAAGGCCGAGACGGCGCAGATCGCTTTCGACCTGGCCGGCGTGGCGCTGTCGGCCGGATCGGCCTGTTCGTCGGGCAAAGTCGGGCCGAGTCACGTGCTGAAAGCCATGGGTTACGGCGACGGCCTTGGCGCGCTGCGCGTGTCCATCGGCCACGCGACCAGCGCTGAAGACATCGAGCTGTTTCGTTCGGCGCTGGCGACGATCGTCGCGCGGCGGGCAAACAGGGAAAAGGCCGCCTGAGCGCGGCAACGGAATATTTGGGCCCTTGTGGCCTGGTAGAGCCGTGCGTTCGCATTTGGCCGGGTGAATTTCCGGCATGAACGCACTATATGAAACTTACGCTGCCTCGGGTGTCCAAGGGTGCTCGTTTGCGGTGCCATAGTTTGAAAACTGCCGGGCCTTGACCCCGGCGTGGATGGAGAACGCTGATGCCTGCTGTGCAGGAGACGATCGATCGAGTCCGAAAGATCGATGTCGACCAGTATAAATACGGATTCCAGACCGAAATCGCGATGGACAAGGCCCCCAAGGGCCTGAGCGAAGACATTATCCGCTTCATTTCGGCGAAGAAGGACGAGCCGTCCTGGATGCTTGAATGGCGCCTGGAAGCCTATCGCCGCTGGCTGACGCTGGACGAGCCGAAATGGGCGCGCGTCCACTATCCCAAAATCGATTTCCAGGATCTCTATTATTACGCCGCGCCCAAGAGCACGCCCGGACCGACTTCGCTCAGCGAGGTCGATCCCGAACTGCTGAAGGTCTATGAGAAGCTCGGCATTCCGCTCCGGGAGCAGGAAATCCTCGCTGGCGTGCAGAAGACCGATGCGTCGGAGTTCGAGGAAGCCAGCGACAACGTCTACAAGTCGGGCCGCGTCGCCGTCGACGCGGTGTTCGATTCGGTCTCCGTCGTCACCACCTTCAAGAAGGAACTGGCGCAGGCCGGCGTTATCTTCTGCTCGATCTCGGAAGCCATCCGCGAGCATCCGGAACTGGTGAAGAAATATCTCGGCTCGGTCGTGCCGACCTCCGACAATTTCTACGCGACGCTGAATTCGGCCGTGTTCACCGACGGTTCCTTCGTCTTCGTGCCCAAGGGCGTGCGCTGCCCGATGGAACTGTCGACCTATTTCCGCATGAACGAGAAGAACACCGGCCAGTTCGAGCGCACGCTGATCATCGCCGAGGAGGGGGCTTACGTCTCCTATCTCGAAGGCTGCACGGCGCCGCAACGCGACGAGAACCAGCTTCATGCCGCGGTGGTCGAGCTGATCGCGCTCGACGATGCCGAGATCAAATATTCGACGGTGCAGAACTGGTATCCCGGCGATGCCGAGGGCAAGGGCGGCATCTATAATTTCGTCACCAAGCGCGGCGACTGCCGTGGCCATCGTTCGAAGATTTCGTGGACGCAGGTCGAGACCGGCTCGGCTATCACCTGGAAATATCCGAGCTGCATCCTGCGCGGCGACGATTCCAGCGGCGAGTTCTATTCGATCGCCGTCTCGAACGGCTACCAGCAGGTCGACAGCGGCACCAAGATGATCCATCTCGGCAAGAACACGTCGAGCCGCATCATCTCCAAGGGCATTGCCGCCGGCTTCTCGCAAAACACCTATCGCGGCCAGGTATCGGCGCACCGCAAGGCGACCAACGCCCGCAACTTCACCAATTGCGATTCCCTGCTGATCGGCGACCAATGCGGCGCACACACCGTGCCCTACATGGAAGCCAAGAATTCGACGGCGCAGTTCGAGCACGAAGCCACCACCTCGAAGATTTCCGAGGACCAGAAATTCTACGTCATGCAGCGCGGCATCCCGGAAGAAGAGGCGATCGCGCTGATCGTCAACGGCTTTGTCAAGGACGTCATCCAGCAACTGCCGATGGAGTTCGCGGTCGAGGCGCAGAAGCTGATCGGGATTAGCCTTGAGGGCTCGGTCGGCTGACCGGACAAGAATTTTCAGGAAAGAAAAAAATGCTTGAAATCAGAAACCTCCATGCCCGTATCGTCGATGACGGCACCGAGATCATTCGCGGCCTGAACCTGACGGTCAGGGCCGGCGAGGTTGCCGCCATCATGGGTCCGAACGGCTCGGGGAAATCGACCTTGTCCTACATCCTTGCCGGCCGCGAGGACTATGAGGTCACCGAAGGCGACATCCTCTACAACGGCCAGTCGATCCTCGAAATGGATCCGGCCGAGCGCGCTACCGCGGGCATCTTCCTCGCCTTCCAGTATCCTATGGAGATACCGGGCGTGGCGACCATGGAATTCCTGAAAGTTGCGATGAACGAGCAGCGCAAGGCGCGCGGCCAGGAACCGCTAAAAATCCCGGAATTCCTCAAGCGCGTGAAGGAAGCGGCGGCCTCGCTCAACATGGACATGGCGATGCTGAAGCGGCCGCTCAATGTCGGCTTTTCCGGCGGCGAGAAGAAGCGCGCGGAGATCCTGCAGATGAAGCTGCTGGAGCCGAAGCTGTGTGTCCTCGACGAGACCGATTCCGGGCTCGACATCGACGCGTTGAAGATCGTCGCGGACGGCGTCAACACGCTGCGCTCGCCGGACCGGGCCATCGTCGTCATCACCCACTACCAGCGCCTGCTCCAATACATCGTGCCGGATACGGTGCACGTGCTCTACAGGGGCCAGGTGATCAAGTCGGGCGACAAGTCGCTGGCGCTCGACCTCGAGGCCAATGGCTATGCCGGCGTGATCGGGCAAGCCGCGTGAGATGCCAGCAGGCCCGGAAGGCAAGCCAAACAAGGCGATACTGATGAATATGCACACGACACCCCAGCGAACATTGGCCGAAACGGCGCTGATCGACGCCTTTGGCGAGCGGCTGTCGCTGCTGCCCGGCGACGGCGCGGTGATGCTGAAGCGCGACGACGCCATTGAGGCGATCAAGAGCGGCCTGCCGACGCGGCGCATCGAATCCTGGCATTATACGGACCTGCGCCGGCTGCTGACCTCGGTGCCGGACTTCGATCCGGCAGCGGTCGCGAAAGCCATTGCGCCGATCGTCGAAGGCTCCAGCGTTTTGCCGGTGCTGAACGGCGTTTCGAGTACGAAACTGCCCGATATCGAAGGCGTTGTCGTGCAGCGCCTGTCGGAGAAGCTGACCGACGGCAGCGCAGCACCTGGGTTGGATTCCTATGGCAGCGACGACGCCATAGGCGCGCTGAACACTGCCTTTGTTGCCGACGGCTATTTCGTCGACATCGCTGACGGTACCCAACTGGAAAAGCCGCTCGAACTGCAGAATTTGCAGGCCGGTGGCCAGACGCATGTACGCCTGACCATCCGTGTCGGTGCCGGCGCCAATGCTGTCATCGTCGAACGCCAGGCAGGCGAGGGGGCGGCGCTGGTCAGTTCGGTCAGCCAGCTTGTGCTTGGCGAGGGCGCCGAGGTGACATGGCTGGTCGTGCAGGAGCAGCCGGATACGGCAACGCATCTCGCCCAGTTCAAGGCGCATCTCGGCAAGAATTCGAAACTGACGCTGTTCGTGATGAATGCCGGCGGCAAGCTGGTCCGCCAGGAGGTCGTTGTGAAGACGACCGGCGAGGGCGCCGAATTCACGCTGCGCGGCATCAATCTGCTCGCCGGCGACACCCATACCGACGTCACCATGGTGCTCGACCATGCCGTGCCGCATACTGCGTCGACCGAAGTCATCCGCAACGTGGTGACCGGCAAGGCGCGCGGCGTCTTCCAGGGCCGCATCAACGTCCACCAATATGCGCAGAAGACCAACGCCAAGATGGCCTGCAACACGCTGCTTCTGTCGGATGACGGCGAGTTCTCGACCAAGCCGGAGCTTGAAATCTTCGCCGACGACGTTGTCTGCGGCCATGGCGCGACCGTCACCGAGATCGACCACAGCCATCTGTTCTACCTGATGGCGCGCGGCATCGACGAGAAGACCGCACGCGGCTTGCTGGTCAAGGCCTTCGTCGCCGAAGTGATCGAGGAACTGGACGACGAGGCCATCGTCGAGGCGCTGGAAGCACGTCTCGACAACTGGTTCGTGGCGCATGGGTGAGTGGCTCAAGACTCCGGCGTCATCCTCGGGCTTGTCCCGAGGATCTGCCGCGTGGACGAGGAACTGGCAAAATCCGAGGGCTAGTAGATCCTCGGGACAAGCCCGAGGATGACGGTCGAGACGATGGACCAGAAAGTCGAAAACATCCCCTACGACGTCGAGGCGATCCGCCGCGACTTCCCGATCCTGTCGCGGCAGGTCTACGGCAAACCGCTGGTCTATCTCGACAATGGCGCCTCGGCGCAGAAGCCGCAGGCCGTGCTCGACGCTATCCAGCACGCCTATTCCCAGGAATATGCCAACGTCCATCGCGGCCTGCATTTCCTGTCGAATGCGGCGACCGACGCCTATGAGAACGCGCGCAAGATAGTGCAGAGGTTTCTGAACGCACCGAGCACCGACAACATCGTCTTCACCTCGAACACCACGGCGGCGATCAACACGGTCGCCTACGGCTTCGGCATGCCCAATATCGGCGAAGGCGACGAGATCGTGCTTTCGATCATGGAGCACCACTCCAACATCGTGCCGTGGCATTTCATCCGTGAGCGGCAGGGCGCCAAGCTGGTATGGGTGCCGGTCGATGATCTCGGCGTCTTCCACATCGAGGAATTCGAAAAGCGGCTGACAGACCGGACAAAGCTGGTTGCCATCACCCATATGTCGAATGCGCTGGGCACGGTGACGCCGATCAAGGAGATCGTGCGCATCGCGCACGCCCGCGGCATTCCGGTGCTGGTCGACGGCAGCCAGAGCGCCGTGCATATGCCGATCGACGTGCAGGATCTCGACTGCGATTTCTTCGTCTTCACCGGCCACAAGGTCTACGGCCCGTCGGGCATCGGCGTGCTCTACGGCAAGAAGGACATTCTGGAGCGCATGCGCCCGTTCATGGGCGGCGGCGAAATGATCGAGGAGGTGACGCAAGACATCGTCACCTACAACGACCCGCCGCACCGTTTCGAGGCCGGCACGCCGCCGATCGTCCAGGCGATCGGGCTTGGTGCTGCGCTGGAATACATGGAAAAGATCGGCCGCGAGCGCATCGCCGCGCATGAGGCCGATCTGAAGGATTATGCACATCAAAAATTGCGCGCCATCAATTCACTGCGCATCTTCGGCGATGCGCCCAGCAAGGGCGCCATCATCTCGTTCGAGCTGCAGGGCATCCACGCCCATGACGTGTCGATGGTCATCGACAGGCAGGGCGTGGCGGTCCGCGCCGGCACGCATTGCGCCCAGCCGCTGTTGAAACGCTTCGGCGTAACATCCACATGCAGGGCATCGTTCGGCATGTACAATACCAGGGCCGAAGTCGATGCTTTGGCCGATGCGCTGGAAAAGGCGCGAAAGTTCTTCGGGTGACGATCATGGATGATGCCAGCCACACCGCCGAGACCGCTTCGGAAACGACGACCAATGCGGCGGTTTCCGGATCGACGATTCCCGCCGACGAACTGGCCCGGCTGACCGACGACATCGTCTCGGCGCTGAAGACGGTCTATGACCCCGAAATCCCGGCCGACATCTACGAACTCGGCCTCGTCTACAAGATCGACATCGAGGACGACCGCTCGGTCAAGATCGACATGACGTTGACCGCGCCGGGCTGCCCGGTGGCCGGCGAAATGCCGGGCTGGGTGGAGAATGCCGTCGGTGCCGTCGAAGGCGTCTCCGGCGTCGAGGTCAACATGACCTTCGATCCCCCCTGGTCGCCCGACCGTATGTCGGAAGAGGCGCAGGTGGCGGTTGGGTGGTACTAGCATCCGACCAGCCAGAGGCTGACGCACTTGCGCCGGGTACAAAACTTCACCATTTTAGGTGAGGAATCATTCGGCAGGCCTTGAACCTGCGCGCAATGGAGAAGGAAAAAGATGGGACGCTTCGCCGTCATCACGATGACCGAAAAGGCCGCCGACCGGGTGCGCGAGATAGTCGCGACCCGTGAGAATGCGCACGGCATTCGCCTTGGCATCAAGAAGGGCGGCTGCGCCGGCATGGAATATACGGTCGATCTGGTGACCGAACCCAACACCAAAGACGATCATATCGAGCGCGACGGCGCCCACGTCTATGTCGCGCCGGAGGCAGCGCTTTTCCTGTTCGGCACCGAGATGGACTTCGAGCAGACGACGCTGCGCACCGGCTTCACCTTCCGCAACCCGAACCAGAGTTCGGCCTGCGGCTGCGGCGAATCGGTCGAGCTGAAGCCGGCTGATCTGAAGGCACTGGCCGAAGCACGCGCTTCGGCTTGATTTTCCTTCGCCGTTCCCGGCGGCAATCGCATACGGAGAGCCCCCTCATCCGGCCCTTCGGGCCACCTTCTCCGCGATGGGGAGAAGAGGCTGGCGCCAGCGCTGGCGACTTCCTCTCCCCTCGGGGAGAGGTCTGATTGCCCCGAATTGCCCTTCGCAATTCGGTTGGCAATCCGGGTGAGGGGGCGCTTGTCCATATGCGATAGCTCTGCCGTAAACGGGGAGAAGAACGCTAATCCACCCACATCCCCGTTCGCTTGTGCCAGTCTGCGATCGACTCCTCCGGGTAGACATCGAAAACCTTGTCGCCCTTGCCGATATCCGGCTCGACCCAGTTCGCCTTGTATTTCAGCATCAGATGCACCTTCTCCGGCGGCTTCGGCAGGTCGGTGTCGATCGCCGAGGCAAACGGATGCACCAGCTCCGGCCAGGTCGGATCGTAGAGCCAGAGCGCCGTCCCGCATTTCGTGCAGAAATTCCGTTCGCCCGTCGAGATCTCGCGTTGCGGGTGCTCGTCGTCCTCGATCTCGGCGCGGTAGACGCCGAGATCGCGCTTGCCCTGGATTTTCAGCGTCTCGTAATCGGCGCCGAGATTGATGGCGAAACCGCCACCGCCCTGCTGCTTGCGGCAGATCGAGCAATAGCACAGCATGAACGGCACCGGCGTGTGGCTTTCCACCTCGAAACGCACGGCATTGCACCGGCAGGACCCCTTGAGCAGAAGCGGCATGAAAAAACTCCGACGAAATTGATTCTGAACTTGTCAGAATGGTGCCGGTTGCGTCGATGACAAGGGGAAATCCTGGTGACATGATCGCCGCATGGACAACGAGCGCATAGAAGAGCTTTTCGAAGGCCTCGGCCCGGTCAGCATCCGCAAGCTGTTCGGCGGCAAGGGCATCTATTTCGACGGCGTCATCGTCGCCATCGTCATCCGTGGCGAACTGATGCTGAAGGCCGACGCGGAAAGCGCCCCGGATTTCGAAGCGGCCGGCTGCCGGCAATGGACTTATACCGGCTCGCGCCACGGCAAGCTCGTGTCGATGCCCTATTGGAGCGTTCCCGACAGCGCGTTCGACGATCCCGACGAGATGGCGATCTGGGCGCGGCGTGCCTACGAGGCAGGACGGCGCGCCGGCAAATAGGCTGCGTCATGCTTCGGCAAGTCCGGGCCGCATTTCACGCCAGTTCGCGCGCCTCGGGCACGAGCGCCAGCGCCTCGGCAAAGCTGGCGCTGGTGAAGGCGGCGCTCTCGACGGCGAGCATCGCGGCGGCAACGCCTTCCCGTAGCGCTGCGCGCAGCGTCAGGCCGCGCAGCAGGGCGGCGATCGTCGCACCGGCCAATGCGTCGCCGGCGCCGGCAGCATCGGTCCGCTTCTGTAGCGGCGGTGGCGAGATCGAGAACGCGCCGGTTTGGTCGAAACCGAGCACCGGTCCGTCGCCGGCAGTGATCACGCCGCTTTTCAGGCCGGCGCGTCTCAGGCCGTCGACGATGCCTTGATCGCCAGCATCGATATCGGTGCCGGCAAGCACGCCGGCCTCGTGCCGGTTCATGAACGCCACGGCCAGACGGTCGAGCACTGGCGTCAGCCGCGCCGCTTTGCTGGGCGAGACCGCAAGCGCAAACACCGGCTTGCCGGCGGCGAGTGCCGCCAGCCGCTCCAGCGCGGAAGACGGCAGGTTGGCATCGCACAGCACCGCGTCGGCCGAACCGATCGCTTCCCGCACCTTGGCGCGGCGGATCTGCTTGGGAAGCGCCAGCTCGTATAGCACCATGTCGGCAAGCCCGGCGATCAGCGCGCCGTCGCTATCGACCAGCATCGTATGGCTTGGCGTTGCCCGGTCGAGAAAAACCGCCGACAAATCGGCAATGCCGGCCTCGGCGACGGCGCGCAAAACCTTGTCGCCAAGGGCATCGCCGCCGCGCACCGAAAGCAGCGAGGCCGAGGCGCCGCGCCGCACCGCCCAGCGCAAGGCATTGAAGACGGCACCGCCGACATGCTCGCGCATCGTGCCGGCGTTGGAAGCGGCCGGCACGAAGGCGCCGGCAACCCGGCCGCGCCGCTCGATATAGGCGCCGCCCACGGCCAGGATCGTCGGGGAGTTCATCATGCCGGCAAATGCCCCTTGCTGTTGCCCGGGAGGAGACTAGGTCGCCGGGCGGAACCCTGCAATCGCGGCTCCGATTCGGTTGGTGACGGCAACGGCGCCGCATGCGAGGCGGGATACATCCGGAAGCAAAATTGCGAAACAAAAATAGAACAAATATGAATGTGCGTTATTTTTCAAACCCTTGGCGCTCATTGACAAATGAGAACAAATGAGGTACATTCCTTTTAGGGATTGCGGGATTGTCCGGCCTCCATTGACGACCACGGGGTGATGTATCATGGCTCAGAATTCTTTGCGGCTTGTAGAGGACAAAGCGGTGGACAAATCAAAGGCTCTGGATGCGGCGCTGTCGCAAATCGAGCGTGCCTTCGGCAAGGGCTCGATCATGCGGCTCGGCGCGAACGAGCAGGTCGTCGAGATCGAAACGGTGCCGACCGGCTCGCTTGGGCTGGACATCGCGCTTGGCGTCGGCGGCCTGCCGCGCGGCCGCATCGTCGAGATCTACGGGCCGGAAAGCTCGGGCAAGACGACGCTGGCGCTGCACACGGTGGCCGAAGCCCAGAAGAAGGGCGGCATCTGCGCCTTCGTCGATGCCGAGCACGCGCTCGACCCGGTCTATGCCCGCAAGCTCGGCGTCGATCTCGAAAACCTGCTGATCTCGCAGCCCGATACCGGCGAGCAGGCGCTAGAAATCTGCGACACGCTGGTGCGGTCCGGCGCCATCGACGTGCTGGTGGTCGATTCGGTGGCGGCGTTGACGCCGCGGGCGGAAATCGAAGGCGAGATGGGCGATTCGCTGCCCGGCCTGCAGGCCCGCCTGATGAGCCAGGCACTGCGCAAGCTCACCGCCTCGATCTCGCGCTCCAACACCATGGTCATCTTCATCAACCAGATCCGCATGAAGATCGGCGTCATGTTCGGTTCGCCCGAGACGACGACCGGCGGCAATGCGTTGAAATTCTATGCCTCGGTCCGCCTCGACATCCGCCGCATCGGCTCGGTCAAGGATCGCGACGAGGTCGTCGGCAACCAGACCCGCGTCAAAGTGGTCAAGAACAAGCTGGCGCCGCCCTTCAAGGTGGTTGAGTTCGACATCATGTATGGCGAGGGCGTCTCCAAGACCGGCGAGCTGGTCGATCTCGGCGTCAAGGCGGGCGTGGTCGAAAAGTCGGGCGCCTGGTTCTCCTATAATTCGCAGCGTCTTGGCCAGGGCCGCGAAAACGCAAAACTGTTCCTGCGCGACAATCCCGACACGGCGCGCGAGATCGAGCTGGCGCTGCGGCAGAATGCCGGGCTGATCGCCGAGAAATTCCTCGAGAACGGCGGCTCCGAAAGCAGCGACGACGGTTTCGAGGACGACGCCGGGGTGATGTAGGGCAAGCGACATCTCGCGGAGCATCAGACAGGTTTGGATTTGATGTTTTGATTCTGAGTTTGTGTAATCGATGCGTTTCGAACCGCCGGCTCCGTGCCGGCGGTTCGCGTTTGACGGCGGGGCAGACGCGTTTCAAAGCGCTGGTGAAAGCCGGGATTTTAGCCCATTTGGTGTTTCTGGACAGGCTGCGGTGCGACCGCTAAAAGGCCATGTCTATTTTCCGCCGGCAGCCGGCGGTTCTCTCGAAAAGGCAGTATTCATGAGTGGCGTCAACGAGATCCGGTCGGCATTTCTCGACTATTTTCGCAAGGAAGGTCACGAGGTCGTCGCGTCGAGCCCGCTGGTGCCGCGCAACGATCCGACGCTTATGTTCACCAACGCCGGCATGGTGCAGTTCAAGAACGTTTTCACCGGTCTGGAGAAGCGGCCCTATTCGCGCGCCACGACCGCCCAGAAGAGCGTTCGCGCCGGCGGCAAGCACAACGACCTCGACAATGTCGGCTACACCGCGCGCCACCTGACCTTTTTCGAGATGCTCGGCAATTTCTCCTTCGGCGACTATTTCAAGGAGCGGGCCATAGAGCTTGCCTGGAACCTGATCACCAGGGAGTTCGGGCTGAAGAAGGACAAGCTGCTGGTCACCGTCTACCACACCGACGACGAGGCGGCCTCGTACTGGAAGAAGATCGCCGGCCTTTCGGACGATCGCATCATCCGCATCGCGACTTCGGACAACTTCTGGGCAATGGGTGACACCGGACCTTGCGGGCCGTGTTCGGAGATATTCATCGACCGTGGCGAGCACATCTGGGGCGGCCCCCCCGGCAGCCCCGAGGAGGATGGCGACCGTTTCCTTGAATTCTGGAACCTGGTGTTCATGCAGTACGAACAGGTGACGAAGGACGAGCGCGTCGACCTGCCGCGTCCGTCCATCGACACGGGCATGGGCCTCGAGCGCATGGCCTCTATCTTGCAAGGGGTTGAAAGCGTCTTCGAAACCGACCTGTTCCGCCACCTGATCGACGCTGCATCGTCGGCGCTTGGCAAAGGTCCGGATGCGGACACCGTCGCATCGTTCCGCGTCATCGCCGACCATTTGCGTTCGTCCTGCTTCCTGGTCGCCGACGGCGTGCTGCCGTCCAACGAAGGCCGCGGCTATGTGCTTCGCCGCATCATGCGCCGTGCCATGCGCCACGCGCAGTTGCTCGGCGCCCGCGATCCGCTGATGTGGCGCCTGGTGCCGGCGCTGGTGCGCGAGATGGGCCAAGCCTACCCGGAACTGGTGCGCGGCGAACAGATGATCACCGAGACGCTGAAGCTTGAGGAAACTCGTTTCCGCAAGACGCTGGTGCGCGGCTTGGGCTTGCTTTCGGAGGCGACGGAAAAGCTGGCCTCCGGCGACATGCTGGATGGCGAAACAGCGTTCAAGCTCTACGACACCTATGGCTTTCCGCTCGATCTGACGCAGGATGCGCTGCGCCAGCGCAACATCTCGGTCAACCTTGCCGGCTTCACCGAGGCGATGGAGCGGCAGAAGGCGGAGGCGCGCAAAAGCTGGGCTGGTTCCGGTGAGGCCGCAACCGAGACGGTATGGTTCGCGGTGCGTGAGGAGAACGGCGCCACCGAATTCCTGGGTTATGAGACCGAGCAGGCGGAAGGCCTCATCCAGGCGCTGGTCAGGGACGGCAAGACCGTCGACAGTGCCGGCAAGGGCGACGCCGTTGCCGTGGTTGTCAACCAGACGCCGTTCTATGGCGAGTCCGGTGGCCAGATGGGCGATACCGGCGTCATTTCGGGCGACGGGTTCTCGATCGAGATATCCGATACCCAAAAGAAGGCCGATGGGCTTTTCGTCCATCTCGGCAAGGTGGCCAACGGCACCGTCAAGACGGGTGCGACCGTCGAGCTGAAGGTGGACCACGCGCGTCGCTCCAGGCTGCGCGCGAACCATTCCGCCACGCATCTGATCCATGAGGCGCTGCGCGAGGTGCTGGGTACGCATGTCGCGCAGAAGGGCTCGCTGGTCGCGCCCGAGCGTCTGCGCTTCGACATTTCGCACAACAAGCCGATCTCGCCGGACGAGCTCGAAGAGGTCGAGCGCATGGCAAACGAGATCGTCGTTCAGAATAGCCCTGTAACCACGCGCCTGATGTCGGTCGACGACGCCATTGCCGAAGGCGCCATGGCGCTGTTTGGCGAGAAATATGGCGACGAAGTGCGCGTCGTTTCGATGGGCACGGGCTTGCATGGCGCCAAGGCCAACCGGCCCTATTCGGTCGAGCTATGCGGCGGCACCCATGTCAGGGCAACCGGCGATATCGGTCTGGTGCGCATCGTATCCGACAGTGCGGTCGCTGCCGGCGTGCGCCGCATCGAGGCGTTGACCGGCGAGGCGGCCAGAAAGCATCTCGACGAACAGGACAAGCGGCTGAAGGCAGCCGCCGCCGCGCTGAAGATTTCGCCGGCGGATGTGCCGGCCCGCGTCGAGGCGCTGCTCGACGAGCGCAAGAAGCTCGAAAAGGAGCTGACCGAGGCGCGCAAGAAGCTGGCGCTCGGCGATCGCTCGCCAGCCGGTGTGCCTGCGGAAAACGAAACCATTGCCGGTGTCGGTTTTCTCGGCAAGGCGGTATCGGGCGTCTCGCCAAAGGATCTGAAGCCGCTGGCCGATGCCGGCAAGAAGTCGCTCGGCTCCGGCATCGTCGTCTTTGTCGGCGCCGGCGAGGACAACAAGGCGAGCGTCGTCGTCGCCGTCACCGATGATCTGACCGGCCGCTTCAGCGCCATCGATCTGGTGCGCGTCGCGTCCGCGGCATTGGGCGGGCAGGGCGGCGGCGGCCGACCCGATATGGCTCAGGCCGGCGGGCCGGACGCCTCGAAGGCCGAAGACGCGATCGCTGCGGTGAAAGCGGCTCTCGAAGCGGCGTGAACCTGCACCGGGGCGGCACGGCCGAACTGGCGCGCCGCCCAGCGGAGATCTTTGAGGGCCGATATGCCGACGCTGACGATGTATCAGGTCGATGCCTTTGCCGAACGGGCCTTCCAGGGCAACCCTGCCGCCGTTCTCCTTCTGGAGGAGTGGCTGTCGGAGGAGGTAATGCAGGCCATTGCCAACGAAAACAATCTTGCTGAAACGGCGTTCGTGCGGCCGAATGGCAAAGGGTGGGATTTGCGCTGGTTCACGCCGGTCCATGAAGTCGACTTCTGCGGCCATGCCACTCTTGCGGCCGCCCATGTGCTGGCTACCGAATACAATGGTCAGGGCGAAATGGCCTTCGCCACCCGGGTGGGCGAGCTGCGGGTTTCCCGGCGGGAAGGGACCTATCAGCTCGATCTGCCGTGTTTTCCGCCGCAGCCCATCGAGGAAGAGCTGAACTCGGCGCTGCAAACAATATTGCCTCAGCGGCCGGTTGCGAGCTTCCGCAATTTCGAGAACCTGTTTGTCGAGCTTGCCGACGAGACAACCGTGCGATCTTTCGTTCCCGATCTGCTCAGGATCGGACGTTTTCATCCTCTCGGCCTGGTCATTACCGCGCCTGGGCGAGTCCACGATTTCGTCTCCCGTTACTTCGTGCCCGGAGCAGGCATTCCCGAGGATCCGGTAACCGGCTCCATTCATGCGACGCTGGTGCCGTACTGGGCTGAAAAGCTCGGCAAGACGCATCTGTCGGCATTCCAATGCTCGCAGCGCGGCGGGCATTTGCTATGCGAGCTGGCCGGAGATCGCGTGCTGATCACAGGCCGTGCGAGGACCTTCATGAAGGCGGAGGTCTACCTTCCCGATTGAGCGGTATTTCGCAGTGGGTCGCCTTCGGCGAAGCTGCCGATCTCCCCCCTTGCGGGGGAGATGCCCGGCAGGGCAGAGGGGGGTGCTGTCCCTCCGGCTTGCCAGCCCAATCGGAGCCATGTTCTCAGGCCGTTCCCAGTTGGAAGGATCAGTCGAAGGTTGGCGATCCTTCATACCCCCCTCTGTCCTGCCGGACATCTCCCCCGCAAGGGGGGAGATTGGATGTCACTTCGGCTTTCGCTAGTCACCAGAGGGGCCTATTGCCGAACGCTTGTCTCCTCACCCTGCCTTTTCGGTTTTCGCAAAACTCGCGCGTTGAGTGATGCGCGCATACCAATCCCGAATATCGGCAAACTCGGCCAGCAATTTTCGCCCCTCGGCCACCTTGACGAAATAGCCGATGATTGGCGCGGCGTGCAGGTCGGCCAGCGTCAGGTCCGTCCCCAACAGCCAAGGCCCTTCGGCTTTCAGCGAAGAGAGCGCCTGCAGCGTTGTTCTCGCCTGCCGCAAACCGTTGGCGATCACGGCTTCGTCGGGCGGCGTTTTTTCCAGCCGCTCGACCGCCACATCCCAGACCATGGCCCTGTAGGCGTAGGCATCGAGCAGGCCGGTGATCTGGTTCATGCGTGCTCGAGGCCGGGCTCCGGCCGGCTGCAGCGCCGGGCCGTCAAAGGCTTCGTCGACATAACGGGCAATCGCGCCGGTCTCGTAGAGGCGAAAGCCGTCATGCTCGAAGGCCGGGATGCGGCCGAACGGCTGGTGCTCGAAGTACCAGCCGGGAATGCCGTCCGCCGCAAAGATGTCGACGGGAACGAGCTCGTAGCCGACGCCCTTTTCCTCCAATACCAGCCGGACGATGCGCACATAGACGCTGTAGTCCGCGCCGTAGACGACGGGCTTGCCCATGTGGGTTGGGCTCAGGCCATCGCCTTCTGCAAATTCTCGTCGATCTTGTCGAGGAAGCCGATGGTCGAAAGCCATGGCTGGTCGGGGCCGATCAGCAGCGACAAGTCCTTGGTCATGAAGCCGGACTCGACCGTCTGGATGCAGACCTTTTCCAGGGTCTCGGCAAAGCGCTTCAGTTCGGCATTGTCGTCGAGCTTGGCGCGATGCGCGAGGCCGCGCGTCCAGGCGAAGATCGAGGCGATCGAATTGGTCGAGGTCTCCTCGCCCTTCTGGTGCTGGCGATAGTGGCGGGTAACGGTGCCGTGCGCGGCTTCCGCCTCGACGGTCTTGCCGTCCGGCGTCATCAGCACCGAGGTCATCAGGCCGAGCGAGCCGAAGCCTTGCGCCACCGTGTCGGACTGCACGTCGCCGTCATAATTCTTGCAGGCCCAGACATAGCCGCCCGACCATTTCAGGCTGGAGGCCACCATGTCGTCGATCAGCCGGTGCTCGTACCAGAGCTTCTTCGCCTTGAATTCGGCTTCGAACTCCGCCTCGTAGACCTCCTGGAAGATGTCCTTGAAGCGGCCGTCATAGGCTTTGAGGATGGTGTTCTTGGTCGAGAGGTAGACGGGGTAATTGCGCAGCAGGCCATAGTTCAGCGAGGCGCGGGCGAATTCGCGAATCGACTCGTCGAGATTGTACATGGCCATGGCGACGCCGGCGCCGGGTGCATCGAAGACGTCGTGCTCGATCACCTGGCCGTCCTCGCCGACGAATTTGATCGTCAGCTTGCCCTTACCGGGGAAGCGGAAGTCGGTGGCGCGGTACTGGTCGCCGAAGGCGTGGCGGCCGACGATGATCGGCTTGGTCCAGCCGGGCACCAGCCGCGGCACGTTTTTCATGATGATCGGCTCGCGAAAAATGGTGCCGCCGAGAATGTTGCGGATGGTGCCATTCGGCGACTTCCACATCTTCTTCAGCTTGAATTCCTCGACGCGCTGCTCGTCGGGCGTGATCGTCGCGCATTTCACGCCGACGCCGTATTTCTTGATGGCGTTGGCCGAATCGATGGTCACCTGGTCGTTGGTGGCGTCGCGGTGCTCGATGCCGAGGTCGTAATATTCGAGCTTGAGGTCGAGATAAGGGTGGATCAGCTTGTCCTTGATGAACTGCCAGATGATGCGGGTCATCTCGTCGCCGTCGAGTTCGACGACCGGGTTCGCCACCTTGATCTTCGCCATGGAAAGAATGCCTCGCTTTTGGGGAACGGAACGGCCTTGCCCGCACGGCTGCCGGCCCTGGGATGCGGCCCGTATATCAAAGGCTTTTTGGCCGCGCAAACGGCGAACCGCGCCGCAGTGACGGCATTCCTTGCGAAAGCTTCATTTTCGCCGCCAAATGTGGCAGGGGACTGCGAAATGCCGCAAACAGCAGTTCATTGACAATCATGGCCGCTACCCAGGATCCCGATATCCCTCTTGCCTCCGGAACGCCTGCGTCCGGACCGGCGATCATCCTGGTCGAGCCGCAGCTCGGCGAGAATATCGGAATGGTCGCGCGCGCCATGGCCAATTTCGGCCTTGCCGAGCTGCGGCTCGTCAATCCGCGCGACGGCTGGCCGAACGAGAAGGCGCGTGCCGCCGCAAGCCGCGCCGACCACGTCATCGATGCCGTCACGGTGTTCGATGACCTCGCCTCGGCGGTTGCCGATTTGAACTTCGTCTTCGCCACCACGGCGCGCGCGCGCGACAATTTCAAGCCGGTGCGCGGCCCGGTCGAGGCGGGCAGGGCGCTGCGGGCGCGGCAGCGGGCCGGCCTGCGCACCGGCATCCTGTTCGGCCGCGAGCGCTTCGGCCTCTATAATGACGAGGTCGGCCTTGCCGACGAGATCGTCACCTTCCCCGTCGATCCAGCCTTCTCCTCGCTCAACATCGCCCAGGCGGCCCTGCTGATGTCCTATGAATGGATGAAGTCCGGCCTGGAAGACGAGACCAAAACCAACTTCTCCGGCCCCGAAATGCCGCCTGCTGCCAAGGAAGAATTGCACGGCCTGTTTGCGTATCTGGAAGGTGCACTGGAGGCGCGCGGTTATTTCCGCCCGGCAGCGAAGAAGCCGAAGATGGTCGACAATTTGCGCGCCGTGCTGACCCGCCCCGGCTTCGCCGAGCCGGAGCTCAAGGTGCTGCGCGGAATAATATCATCGCTGGACAGGTTCTCGCCGGCCATGCCGCGCGGCGACGGATCGCCCGGCGACGATCCAAGGCGGCTCCCGGCGGCCGCAGCACGCGCTGCGAGGGCGAAAGGCAAAGACTAGCCTCGGAACTTCCCATACCTCACCAGTAACCGAATTTTATTTGGTTTGATCCATGATTTTCAAAACGATGGATTCTGGGATGTTTAGCTCAAATATCGGTCGTCTTCGCTTTTTCTTCTATTCCGTGGCTCTGCTGGTCGCGGAAATCGTGACCTTTGTGCTGTGCGTCTTGTGGACCATCGGCATCGAGGGCTTGGCCAATTCGCAACCTGGTCCTTCCAGGGAAGGACTGGCCGCGGCCGTTCTCGTCGCCTCGCTGGTGATCGTTCTATTCCGCGCGAATTTCGCCTGGCGTCGAAGCCGCGACGCGCAAGGGTCGGGTTGGATCCTTTGGTCGTATATCGTGTTCTCGACGCTGTTCGCGATCCTGCAGGCCGGCATTGTTCTTGTCGTAAAATTCGACGGCGAAGATTCGCATTCCGGCCTTAACCTGCTGGGATTAGCTCTTGTCGGGCTGTGGGCCGTCATCTTGGCGGCCAGGCCGGCGGGTGGCGGCTCTTCGGATATGGCGTCATCCCTGAGTTTCGACGATTTCGACCCACCCGGGCCGCTGCGCGGCACCGCGGCGCTCCATTCAGCGTCGGCCGCCGGCGTCACCGCCCAGGCTCCGCCCTACGCCATGCGGGCCGCACCGGTGCCGTCGAGCCACCCTGCATCTCAACCTGTATCTCCGGCGACCGGCCGGCCGCGGGCAGGCGGCTTCGGCAAGCGCGGCCTTGTGTGAGCGGCTGCCGCATCAAGGCCACGATGGCTCCACATAGAAGCATCCGGGATAATGCATCATTGGCCGAAGCAAAATGCTTGGGCCGGCCTTCTCTCGTGATCTCGTTTGTGATTCACCAGCCTTCAGTGATTCCCAGCCCTTAGTGACTCAATGACAATGACCGATCCATCGAGCGCCCGTCCGATCCTGATGTTCGATTCCGGCATTGGCGGCCTCACCGTGCTGCGTGAGGCGCGCGTCCTGATGCCTGATCGCCGCTTCATCTATGTCGCCGACGACGCGGCGTTCCCCTTCGGCGCCTGGGAGGAGCCGGCGCTGAGAACACATATCCTGGAGTTGTTCGCCAGGCTGCTCGACCGGTTTTCGCCGGCCATTTCGGTCATCGCCTGCAACACCGCCTCGACACTGGTCATCGATGCCTTGCGCGAGAGGTTTCCCGGCCACCCTTTCGTCGGCACCGTGCCGGCCATCAAGCCGGCGGCGGAACGCACGCGCTCAGGTCTGGTCTCGGTGCTGGCGACGCCCGGCACCGTCAAGCGCCAGTACACGCGCGATCTGATCAGCAAATGGGCGCAGAAATGCCACGTCCGCCTGGTCGGCAGCGACAGGCTGGCTGGATTGGCCGAAGCCTATATGCGCGACGGTTTTGTCGACGAGGACGCCGTGCGCTCCGAGATCGCGCCGTGCTTCGTCGAGCATGACGGGTTGCGCACAGACATCGTCGTGCTTGCCTGCACCCATTATCCTTTTTTGGCCAACCGCATGCGCAAGACAGCACCTTGGCCGGTCGACTGGTTGGACCCGGCCGAGGCTATCGCACGCCGGGCGCTTTCGCTGCTGGCGGACACCGAGGCCGGTTATCGCAGAGAGGCGCTGCCGGAGGGCGCCGACCTTGCGTTCTTCACCTCGAACAGCGCCGATTTTCCGACGCGCCGGCTGATGCAGGGATTTGGCCTGGCGATATCCTGACCGCAGGCAATTGTCGCTTTGGGAACATCGCACCAGACAATGCGTTTTCCTCTCATTGGAAACGGGAGAAACCATCATGCCAGCCACCTCAAAAGCCCAGCAGAAAGCGGCCGGCGCGGCATTGTCAGCCAAGCGCGGCGAGACCAAGAAGGGCGCGCTCAAAGGCGCGTCGAAGGGAATGTATAAATCCATGAGCGAAAAACAGCTCGAGGAATTCGCCGAGACCAAGCGCAAGGGCCTGCCGGAAAAGAAGTCGAAACACTGATCGACTGACCATTCTGGCGATGCCGGTCAACAAAAGGCCCGCGGCTGAGCCGCGGGCCCTGAAGTCTCAACGGGCGAGGGCGAAAAATTACCAGTTCCAGCCCCAACCGCAGCGCCGCACTTTGTAGCGGATGACCTTGCGATGACCGTGGCGCCATACCACTTTCTTCTTGACCACGATGCGGCAGACCTGGTGATGCCTGTGCCCATGCCAATGCCGGGCCTGCGCCGGCTCGGGCGCGACCGCCATCGTGCCGGCCATCACCGCGGCACCTACCAACGTAAGGAAGAACTTCTTCATGCGAATTTCAGCTCCTCTGACTTCAGTCGCTTCCTGATGCCGCTGGCGCAACCTCCCGCCACATCCGGCACGTTCTACAACCATAACACTACCCGCTTCGGCGATTCGCGCCAGCCAGAAGCTTGACAGCGGTTAAATCTCCGTTTAACCAGCCCACCAACACCGGGCCGCAATGCCCGGTGGTTTTCTTTATGTGCAAGGCGTTTGGGAAGCCGGTTTTACTTTCCCTATGTCTTGTTTGAAATGACGTGTCCCGTGGGTTTTCCGTCGCGTTGCGTGGAAAACCCTGTCAGGTCTCGAAAACGGAGGCCAGAGGAGGGCGCGTTTCCTTCACCCGGACCATGAGGCTCCGGGTGTGTTGTTTTGAAAGGGAATGCGATGAGCAAGCGCGAATCCGCGAAGTACAAGATCGACCGCCGTCTCGGCGAAAACATCTGGGGCCGCCCGAAGTCCCCGGTCAACAAGCGTGAATACGGCCCCGGCCAGCATGGCCAGCGCCGCAAGGGCAAGCTTTCCGATTTCGGCCTGCAGCTGCGCGCCAAGCAGAAGCTGAAGGGCCACTATGGCGACGTTTCGGAGAAGCAGTTCCGCAAGGTCTATGAAGAGGCGGACCGCCGCAAGGGCGACACCTCGGAGAACCTGATCGGCCTGCTCGAATCGCGTCTCGACGCGGTCGTCTACCGCGCCAAGTTCGTGCCGACAATCTTTGCGGCGCGCCAGTTCGTCAATCACGGCCACGTCAATGTCAACGGCAAGCGCGTCAACATCGGCTCGTACCGCTGCAAGCCGGGCGACATCATCGAAGTGCGCGAGAAGTCGAAGCAGCTGGTGATCGTCCTCGAATCGGTGGGCCTGGCCGAACGCGATGTCCCGGATTACATCGAAGCCGACCACAACAAGATGACCGCGAGCTTCACGCGCATCCCCGGCCTGGCCGACGTTCCGTTCGCCGTACAGATGGAACCGAACCTGGTCGTCGAATTCTATTCGCGCTGATCGATTTCTTCGTCTGCGACACCATCGAAGGCCGCCCGTCGAGGCGGCCTTTTCTTTTAGGCATCCGAAAATCGATTTCGATTTTCAGGCCGATGCGCTACTCCGGGCGGCAACAAGGATTTTGGGGCCGACGCGCCATGAACATGCTGCCAGAAACACTCGAACCGGTTGCCGATGCCGAAGGCGGCTTTCATCCGCTGTTTGCCGATGTGCCGTCTTCTGTCGAGTTCAACAAGCTGCGCAAGCGGCTGCTGCGGCTTACCCGTCAGGCGATCGACGATTTCGCGATGGCAAGGCCCGGCGCTCGCTGGCTGGTGGCGTTGTCGGGCGGCAAGGATTCCTACGGCCTGCTTGCTCTGCTGCTCGATCTCAAATGGCGCGGCCTGCTGCCGGTCGAGTTGCTGGCCTGCAATCTCGACCAGGGTCAGCCGAACTTCCCCAAACACATCCTGCCCGACTATCTCGACAGCCATGGCATCCCGCACCGCATCGAATATCAGGACACCTATTCGGTGGTCACCGACAAGCTCCCCGAGGGCAGCACCTATTGTTCGCTCTGCTCGCGGCTGAGGCGCGGCCATCTCTACCGCATCGCGCGGGAGGAGGGCTGTTCGGCCCTGGTGCTCGGCCACCACCGCGAGGATATCCTCGAAACCTTCTTCATGAACCTGTTCCATGGCGGACGCCTCGCCGCCATGCCGCCAAAGCTCATCAACGACGAGGGCGACGTCATGGTGCTCAGGCCGCTCGCCTATTGCGCCGAGGTCGATCTCGAAAAATTCGCCGGCGCCATGAGGTTCCCGATCATCCCCTGCGATCTCTGCGGCAGCCAGGAAGGCCTGCAGCGCAATGCCATGAAGGCGATGCTCGACGATCTGGAAAAGCGCATGCCCGGCCGCAAGGACACGATGATCCGCGCCATGGCCAATGTGAGGCCCTCGCATCTGCTCGACCGCAAACTCTTCGATTTTACCGCCCTCAACGACACCCTCACCGCAAGGCAAGCCGATGACATTTGACGATACCGCGATCGACTGGCTCGCTGAACTTCTGTCCGACGTCGCCAAGGCCGAGATCATGCCGCGTTTTCGCCGGCTGAACGAGGGCGACATTCGCCAGAAGACTTCGGTCGCCGATTTGGTGACGGAGGCCGACGTCAACGCCGAGCGACTGATCACCGTCAAGCTGCGCGAACGTTACCCCCAGGCGATGATCGTTGGCGAGGAGGCGTGCTCCGACAATCCGGCGCTGCTTGAGGGCCTCGGCGATGCCGATCTCGCCTTCGTCATCGATCCGGTCGACGGCACCTTCAACTTCGCTTCCGGCGTGCCGCTGTTCGGCGTCATGCTGGGCGTCGTGGTCAAGGGCGAGACCGTCGCCGGCATCATCCACGATCCCGTCGGCAAGGACTGGCTGATCGGCGTTAGTGGCGCCGGCAGCCATATCCGCCATGCCCATGGCAATCTGGAAAAGGTCCATGTCGCCAAACCGGCGCCGATATCGGAAATGACCGGTGCGGTCTCATGGCACTATGTGCCCGAGCCGGACCGCTCACGTTTGGCGCGCAACCAGACCAAGTCGCTGTCGCAGTTCAATTATCGCTGCGCCGCTCACGAATACCGCCTGCTGGCCAGCGGCCACGGCCATTTCGTCGTCTACAACAAGCTGATGCCTTGGGATCACCTGGCTGGCGTGCTGATCCATGCGGAGGCCGGCGGCCATGCCGCGCGCTTCGACGGCAGCGCCTATCTGCCATCGCATGTCGGAGGTGGCCTGCTGGTCGCGCCGGACCGGGAAAGCTGGCGAGAGCTGCGCCGCGAGCTCTGGGCGGAATAACTCTTCGCTGCCAAAGTTATCCAATCTTGTGCAAAAACCGGAGACCTCGAATGAAACCTCGGTCCGCAATTGTTGCAACGGCCTTTGCCCTTGCCTTGGTTGCCGGTGTCAATGAAGCAAGATCTGGGGAACGCGCATGTCGCAGCCCCGACTCCGTCGACACCATAGACGAGATGTTCTCCGCGATCTTCGCCTGCTGGGAGCCGCCGCCCGGAACCGCGGGCATGACCCTGACGCTGCAGTTCTCAATTCGCCGAAACGGCACGCTTATCGGCAAGCCGCGCGCCACTTACTCCCATCTAGGCGACGATGGTCCGCTCAACCGGGCCTTCGTGGCTTCCGTCCTCGAGGCGCTCGACAGGGCTCTTCCATTGCCCGTTTCGGACAGCATGGGTGGAGCAATCGCAGGACGTACGCTGTTCCCTCGCTTCACCGCGGTCAGTGAGGGTGCATCCTAGGCGCGCCCGGCAATGTGCATTAAACCGGCGGGTTATGCGGCTGGAATAGTCTGCCGCGCTCGGCCATGAGGATCATCAGCAGCGCCGCCACCGACACGCTGCAGAACCCGGCGGCCAGCGGCGTCACCGTGCCGTTGAAGGCTTGGCCGATCAGCGTGCCGAGAATGCCGCCAAGAAATGTCTGCATGAACCCAAGGATCGATGACGCAGTGCCGGCCAGGTGCCCCAGCGGCTCCATGGCGAGCGCGTTGAAGTTCGCGCCGAGCGCGCCGAACGGGACCATGGCGCAGGCAAAGAAGGTAATGAAGAGCCAGAGCGGCATCTTCATTTCGATGGAAACGACCAGCCAGGCAAGGCTGATGGCCAGAAACAGCAGCAGCGCGCTTTGCGACAGGCGGCGCATGCCGATACGGCCGACGAGGCGCGCGTTGAGGTAGTTCGAAAAAGCAAGCACGCCCGCAACCCCCGCGAAGATGACCGGGAACATCTCGCCGACATCGAACACGCTGACATAGATCTGCTGGGCCGAGGCGATGAAGCCGAACATGGCGCCGAAGATGAAGGTGCTGGCGAAGGCGTAGCAGAGCGCGATGCGGTTGGTGAGAACGATGCGGAAGCCGCCGATGATGGAGGACAGCGTCAGCGGCCGGCGATATTCGGGGTGCAGTGTCTCGGGCAGGCGCAGCAGCGACCAGGCCGACACGATCAGCGCGCCGGCTGCCATGGTGACGAAGATCACATGCCAGGTCGCAAACAGCATGATGAACTGGCCGATACCGGGCGCCACCACCGGAATGGCCATGAACACCATGAAGATCAAGGACATGACTTCGGCCATACGCCTTCCGTCGAACGTATCGCGCACGATCGAGACGGCAATGACGCGCGTCGCCGCCGCACCGATGCCTTGCACGGTGCGGCATAGCAGAAGCGTGGCGAATGACGGGGCGATTGCCGCAGCGCCGGCCGCCACGACGTAGATCACCAGCCCTGCGACAAGCGGCGCGCGGCGCCCGAAACGGTCCGAGATCGGCCCGAAGAACAGCTGTCCGCCGCCAAAGCCAAGGATATAGGCGGTGACCACATATTGCCGGTGGTTTTCATTTTCGACGCCAAGCGAAGCGCCGATCTGCTGCAGCGCCGGCAAAATAATGTCGATGGCCAGCGAATTGAGCGCCATCAGCGCCGCGCACAGCGCAATGAATTCCCAGCGCGGAATGGGCAAGGTGCTTGCCTTTTGCTGCGCTTGTGCTTGCTGATCCACGGCCAGTCCGATCCCCAAACGAAAATGCGCCGGCTGGCCGACGCATCCATTCGTTGATTACCCGATATCGGGCAGAACTTTTTGCCAAGCTGCCCCGGCGCTTAGCGCATGAACCCCGAAAATCGCAATCGGAAGCTCATACGCAGAAACAGAAGTTAGGCGGCGCCTTTGACGCTGACACCCTTTTCGACGAGGAAGGTCTGCAATTCGCCTGCCTGGAACATCTCGCGGATGATGTCGCAGCCGCCGACGAACTCGCCCTTGACGTAGAGCTGCGGGATGGTCGGCCAGTTGGAGTAGTCCTTGATGCCTTGCCGCAGTTCGGCCGACGTCAGCACGTCGACGCCTTTATAGTCAGCGCCGATATAGTCGAGGATCTGCACGACCTGGCCGGAAAATCCGCATTGCGGGAAGCCGGGCGTGCCCTTCATGAAGAGAACGACGTCGTTGCCCTTCACTTCATTGTCGATGTAGTCGTTGATGCCGCTCATGGAAAACCCTTTCATGCCTGTGGGAGTCAGGCTCGAACATTACCCTTCAAATAAACCCATGGATTGCGCGAAACAAGATGTTTGCCGCCTTGCCATGCAAATGGCGCAAAGGAACGTCCGATCTTGGGCCAAGCCGTTGGCCACCATCTTCCCCGAGGCGCGATGAAAAGACGATATCCCGCCGGGTTCCTCCTCGCCGTTCTGGTCGCCGCATTGATCTTGATCTGGTGGGCCAAGTCGCCGAGAGAGCCACCGCTGGTCGTCGGCGGTGAATTGCCGGCGCCGTGCCGCGATGCGAGCTTCGAGGCGGTCGCCTATGTCATCTGCGAGATCGATCTGCGCCGCTATGACGTCGGTGTGTTCCACACAGGCCTCGATGGCAAGGCTTTCGGTTCACTGGACAAATTCGACAAGGCGATGGCGGATCAGGGCCGCCCGGTGCTGCTCGCCATGAACGCCGGCATGTATCACCAAGACCTGACTCCGGTCGGCCTTCTCGTCGAAGACGGCCGGGAGAAGGCGCCGATCAACGTCGCCGATAGCGAAGGCAATTTCTTCCTGAAACCGAACGGCGTGTTCCTGGTCCGCAAGGACGGCAAGGCGGCGGTCATGGAGACAAGCGCCTATGCCGCCGCCAGGCCGGACGTGATGTTTGCCACGCAATCCGGCCCGATGCTGGTGATCGACGGCCGGCTTCATCCCCGCTTCGAGCAGAACGGCACATCGCGCTATATCCGCAACGGCGTCGGTATGCGTGACGAAAACACCGTCGTGCTGGCGATCTCGCGCTCTGAAGTCAGCCTCGGCAGCTTTGCACGGCTGTTTCGCGATGGGCTCGACTGCGCCAACGCGCTCTTCTTCGACGGCGTCGTTTCGGCGCTGTCGAACGGCGAGCGGATGATTGTTGGTGGAAACTATCCGGCCGGGCCGATCATTGCCGTTTCGGCGAAAAGGTGAGGGAGGGTTATTTGTGCGCACGCACGCATATGAATGCAGGCGCCAAACTCAGGTCGGCAAAATGCCTGGGGTCGACCATTTCCATCTCAGGCGCGGGAAGTGGCTCGACGAAGCGGTCGAGCGTCCAGCCCGTATCGGCAAGGCCATTGAGGATATCGCCGAGCGGTCTACGATAGGATTCAACATAGGGATTTGGTTCGCCAAAACCTCCCCAATGCATGCCCCAGCGATTCGTTTCAAAATAGGTTTTCGTCCCGCGCGTGCGCGTGTCCTGCCAGTCGCGCATTGGATGGCTCATAGAGAACACCAGCCAGCCGCCCGGGCAGGAGACGCGATGAAACTCAGCGAATACCGGGCCCAGTTTTTCGACATAGTCGAGCGCCAACGAGCAAAGTATGCGATCGAAACTGCCATCCGCGAGCCAGTCGAGAGCCCTTTCGAGATTGCCAAGCCGCATATCGACATTGAGCCCAGCGCAGCGCTGACGTGCCAAAGCCAGCATTTCCGGCGTAATGTCGAAGGCACTTACCCGCGCACCTGAGCGAGCCAGCTTTTCCGAGCAGATACCGGAGCCGCAACCGGCGTCCAGTATGTTCAGACCCTTCACGTCGCCCAGCAACTCCAGCGAGGCCGGCCGTTCATAGAGGGCGTTGTGCGGCTTGATCGGCGCCAGCGCATCATAGCGCTCGGCAAAGGAAGCATAGGCACTCACTGCAACCGGATCGCTGTCGCCTTTGGCCATGACTTCCCGCTTGCGTAGAATTAGTCCGGCACGCTGGTCTGCAGGGCAAGCGCGTGCAGCACGCCGCCCATGTTGCCCTTCAGCGCGTCATAGACCATCTGGTGCTGCTGGACGCGGCTTTTGCCGCGAAAACTTTCGGCCACAACCTCGGCCGCATAATGGTCGCCGTCGCCGGCCAGGTCGCGAATCGTAACCTTGGCGTCCGGAATGCCTTCCTTGATCAGCCGTTCGATGTCGTGGGCGTCCATTGCCATGCGAGGATTCCTTGTTCAGGTCGTGATCTCATAGATATGGTCGAAAAGGCGGACGAACCACAGAGAAAGGGCCCCGCTCGATCACATCACGGATCCACGACCTCATTTGCCATGAAGCGAGGGAACCAGGATTCGTGGGCGGCGGTCAATTCGCTGACCGGTATGGCACGCGCCTCACCCAGCTTCAATTCGCTGCCGCCGGTCGAGCCGATCCACGGCGCAAAAACGCCGAGCTTGTTTTGCTGTTCGCGAATGGCGTCCCATTGCTCGCTCTGCGGGTCGATCGACAGCGTCAGCAGATAACGGCCCTGGTCCTCGCCGAACCAGACCGGGATTGGGCCTGTGCCGATCAGGCCGGGGATGGTCGCGCCGATGCCGGAGGCCATCGCCATCTCGGCCAGCGCCACCGCGATGCCGCCATCGGAAACGTCATGCGCCGCGGTAACGACACCGGAGGCGATCAGCGCCCGCACATGGTCGCCGACCCGCTTCTCGTGGCCGAGATCGACCGGCGGCGGCTGGCCGTCGGCGCGGCCATGGATGTCGCGCATATAGGCGGACTGGCCAAGATGCGTGCCCCACATGGTCGGTGCGCCGACCAGCACGATCATCTGGCCTTCGGCGGCAAAGCCGATCCGCACCATTTTCGACCAGTCGGCAATCAGACCGACGCCACCGATGGTTGGAGTCGGCAGGATGCCCTGTCCGTTGGTCTCATTGTAGAGGGAGACGTTGCCGGAGACGATCGGGAAGTCGAGCGCCCTGCAAGCATCGCCGATGCCTTTCACGGCACCAACCAACTGGCCCATGATCTCCGGCCGTTCCGGATTGCCGAAATTGAGGTTGTCGGTGGCAGCGAGCGGCAGAGCACCGGTGGCGGTAAGATTGCGCCAGCATTCGGCAACGGCCTGCTTGCCGCCCTCGTAAGGGTCGGCCTCGCAATAGCGCGGCGTCACGTCGGAGGAAAAGGCGAGCGCCTTGGTCGGATGACCGTCGACGCGCACGACACCGGCGTCGCCGCCGGGAAGCTGCAGCGAATTGCCCTGGATCAGCGTGTCGTACTGCTCCCACACCCAGCGGCGCGAGGAAAGGTCCGGGCCGCCCAGCAGCTTGAGCAGTGCGTCGGCCACATCGGCTTGCGGTGCATCGCCAGCCAATGGCGCCGGCTTCTTCGGCTCGACCCAGGGACGGTCATATTCCGGCGCCTGGTCGCCGAGATCCTTGATCGGCAGGTTGGCGACCTCGTCGCCCTGGTGCAGCACGCGGAAGCGCAGATCGTCGGTGGTCTTGCCGACGATGGCAAAATCAAGGCCCCATTTGTGGAAGATCGCCTCGGCCTGTTTTTCCTTTTCGGGGCGCAGCACCATCAGCATGCGCTCCTGGCTCTCCGAAAGCATCATCTCATAGGCGCTCATGCGCTCTTCACGCACCGGCACCTTGTCGAGATCGAGCTCGATGCCGAGGTCGCCCTTGGCGCCCATTTCGACTGCCGAGCAGGTGAGGCCGGCGGCACCCATGTCCTGGATGGCGATAACTGCGCCGGACGCCATCAGTTCGAGGCAGGCTTCGAGCAGGCATTTTTCGGTGAACGGATCGCCAACCTGCACGGTGGGCCGCTTCTCGTCGATCTTGTCGTCGAACTCAGCCGAGGCCATGGTGGCGCCGCCGACACCATCGCGCCCCGTCTTGGCGCCGAGATAGACGACCGGAAGGCCGACGCCCTTGGCCTCGGACAGAAAGATTGCGTCTGTCTTCGCGAGGCCCGCGGCAAACGCATTGACCAGGATATTGCCATTGTAGCGGGCGTCGAAATTGACCTCGCCGCCGACCGTCGGCACACCGAAGGAATTGCCGTAGCCACCGACCCCGGAAACGACGCCGGCAACGAGGTGCCTGGTTTTGGGATGGTCCGGCGCACCGAAGCGCAGCGCGTTCATCGCCGCGATCGGCCGCGCGCCCATGGTGAAGACATCGCGCAGGATGCCGCCGACGCCGGTCGCCGCTCCCTGATAAGGCTCGATGTAGGAGGGATGGTTATGGCTCTCCATCTTGAAGACGACGCAGTCGCCATCTCCGATGTCGACCACGCCGGCATTCTCGCCCGGGCCCTGGATGACTTGCGGCCCGGTGGTCGGCAGCGTGCGCAGCCACTTCTTCGAGGATTTATAGGAACAATGCTCGTTCCACATCGCGGAAAAAATACCGAGTTCGGTAAAGCTCGGTTCGCGCCCGACCAGGTCGAGGATGCGCAGGTACTCGTCGGGCTTCAGCCCGTGCGCGGCAATGAGTTCCGGAGTGATCGGCACGGAATTGGAAATGGTCATGGTCGGCAATTTGTGTCCTTGGGATCGAGTCCCGTCTTATCGCAAGCTTTGCAGCCGATACACCCCGTCCGATGACTAAAACAACGGAAAGCAACAGCTGGCCGCAAGTAGCGAAAGATCGCCACTCGACCCGCCGGTTTCAAGCCGGTTCAGGAAAAGCTGTCATAGCCGGCGCGGCCTTCGTCCAGAAGCCGCCGGATCACCGCGACGCCGTGCGCGATATCGCCCCGCTGTCGCGGCTGCGAGATGCCAAACCGCACGCCGTGAAAGGCCTGTTCGGAACGTCCCGCCTTGAACTCGTCCTCGTCGTCGATGAGCACGCCATGTTCGAGGCAAGCCTGTTTGAAAGTGCCGGAAAGCCATGGGTCCGGCAAAGTGAGCCAGACGAAGGGCACATTATCCAGCGCCTTGAAGTCGAATCCGTCGAGTGTCTCGCGCACGATCGCAATGCGCGCACCGATCTCGCCAATGCTGCGCTTGCGCATCTCGGCGGCCTGACCGGACAGCACCAGTCGGCTGCCCACCTCCGCCAGCAGGAAGGGCAGGCCGCCCGTCATCATCTTGTGGGCGACCCGGATGCGATGACGATAGGCCGGCGGGCAGGCGAGCCAACCGCCGCGAACACCCGCCGCGACCGATTTCGACAGGCCGCCGGCAACGATGGTCCGTTCGGGAGCATATTCGGCCAATAAAGGTGTCGGATCATCGGTCAGTCCGCCATAGAGATCGTCCTCGATCAGGACGACGTTGTATTGACGGGCGACTTGCGCGATTGCCTCGCGGCGCGAGGCCGACAGCGTTGTCAGCGTCGGATTTTTGGCCGTCGGCATCAAAAACATCATCTTCGGATGCTTTTGTGCACAGACGCGTTCGAAATCCTCGGGATCGATGCCCTCGTCGTCAGCCGCCACCAATGCGGTCCGGCGACCGATAAGGCCGGCGCTGCGGGAAATCTGCGAATAGGTGAGGTGCTCGAAGACGACATAGTCGCCTGGGGCGGTGAGCCCCGCAATGGTTGCCATCACCGCGGCGTGGGTGCCGAGCGTGGGTACGATCGCATCTGCGGCTGGGCGAAAGGAATTGCGTGACAGCCAGCGCCTGCCGGCTTCGAACCAGCGGTCCGGGAAATCACGAGTATAGCTTGAAATCTCATGCGGATGGTCTTGCGCCGTGCGTGTCAACACATCGGCGACGATGGCACCCTGGCCGACATCCGGTGCGGCCGTGCTATCGAAGCGCAGCTTGTCGCCGGGCGCATCCATATAGCGCGTGCCTTGTTCGACCGGCCCCAGGAACTCCGGCTTCGCGCTCTCCGACTGTTGAGCGAGAACATAGGTCCCGCGGCCGACCTCGCCGCTGACCAATCCCCGCTCGCGCAGCAGTTGATAGGCCCTGCCGACCGTGCCGACGGTCGTGCCGATGTCGTATGCCAGATCGCGCTGCGGCGGCAGCTTTGCCCCTGCACCGATCAGGCCGCGGTCGATGTCCGTCTCGATGGAATCGGCAAGCCGCTGATAGAGCGGGCCGGTGCCGGCGGTAAGGTCTGGAAGCCAAGTTGTCATGGTGACAATTTTGTACATTGCACCGATTTGGGAGTCAATACATATGAAGCAAGCCGTCCAAAACGGCACAATTGCAATCTTGGCAGAAAGAAAATGGGTACAATAGAGACAATCCGCTACGCGGCAGTTGAATTGACCGGAAGCCGCTCGTCGGGCCGGAGATCCTATGTTCGCCGGCTTGTGCAAGTGGTCACGTCATTCGTCCGATGGATCGACAGCCTGCTGGATCGCCGACGCAGTCGGCTAGTTCTGCTCGAGATGACCGACGCCCAGCTCAAGGATATCGGCATTTCGCGCTGCGATGCCCATCGTGAGGGTCTGAGGCCGTTCTGGGACTGAGCCGCCACGCTGGTCATCGCGGAGATGCGACCTCCTTCTTGCCTTCACAGGATTCTCACCTGCGACGCCTCCGATAAATAGGGGTATTGCTGAAAACAGCTATTTCACCTATTTTCCGGCGTGAAGGAGATTACCATGGCGAGTTTCACGCTCACAGATCTCGGCAATAAGTCTGGCGAGGTCGTCGAGGCTGCGTTCCGTGGTCCCGTCGACATCACCAAGCGCGGCAAGCGAAAGTTCGTGCTCCTCACGGCGGAGCAGTTTGACCGCATCACCGGCCGCAGCGCTCAGCGGGCACACCGCGTTGAGGATCTGTCGGCCGAGGAACGCGACGAGCTTCTGGCCGGCCTCGACGCAATTGCGCGAGATGATGTCCGGGATGACTGAGCTTGGTCACGGACAGATCATTCTCTACTCCTATCTGTGGGCAAGGGAATATGACCGCGGCGAGGAGAGCGGACGCAAGGCGCGGCCGGCTTGCGTCATGCTGATCGTTGCCGGTAAGAATGGCCGCAAGCAGGCGCTGCTCTTTCCGGTCACGAGTCAGCCGCCACGCCCTGACGCGTACTATGTCGAGGTTCCTGAGACGGAGGCCCGTCGCGCCACGCTCTATACGCCAGCCTGGGTTATCGTCGATGAGTTCAACACCGATGATCTCGCGACGAGCTGGGCGCTCGAGGATGCCAAGCCGCTTGGCCAATTCACGCGCAAGTTCATGTCACGGATCGCCGGTGAAGCTGCTGCGGCGATCCGTGCAGGCGCCGCGCGAACCGTGCCAAGACGCTAAAGGCAGCCAGGGCGGGAGAACGTCATCGCGGATGCATGCGTTCCGCCCTGATCCGCGTGACACCGTGGTCCACAAGCACCGCCACAATGCACAGCATCAGAAAAAGCCCGGTGATGGCCAGAGCTGAGACGGCGACGCTGGTCGCACCGTTCTTAGCGAGATCGAGGAACGGGTAGGGCACTTCACCGGCAATCGGCGCCCGTAGCAGCGCGTAGGCCAGGTAGGCGATCGGATAGATCATCCACCAGGAGATGTCGCGCCACCGCGTCGAGCCGTCAGCTCCCGCCACAAGCCACCACAGCACAAACAGCACCGGCGTCACATAGTGCAGAAGAACGTCGCAGAGCAGGAACAGCCCTTGCGGCTGCCAGAGCTGCGCCAGGACCGTTGCATAAACGATGAGAACCAGCGTATGGCGACGGCTACGCCCGCTCGCATCCGTGGCCCGGCAAAGGCCGGAAACCAGGCGTAACCCGTCGATGACAGCAACGAGGCATGGACAAGCACCGCGCCGATGTTGGTCAGGACGGTGAAGAAGCTGAAATAGAAGACCAGCGAGCCGACAAAGCCGCGGCCGGCCGCCATTGATGCCGGGACGGTGATGCAGATCTGCAGGACGAGTCCGGCCAGGCCGATAACCAGACCGGTGATCTGCAGCAAGCGACCCACTGGGCTAGGCAGCAGCGCCGCAGGCCGGATTGCCCGCCTGCCAGCGGGCAATGTCCGAGCCGATGCGCGCGCCGAGCGGTTCCGCCATCAGCGGGCCGAACACGTCGACGCGGCTCGAATTGCCTTGCGCCTGCACGACCAGCAGCGGCTTTCCGCCATAATGCTTGGCCGGCACCAGCAGGAAGCGGGGCGTGCCGCTAAACGAATTCAGTTCGTTGGCCATCTGGTAAGATTTGAAGGCAGGGTCCTTGCTGGCGATCCAGCATTTGTGGGCAGCGATTGCCACCTGTTCCATGGCAAGCAGTGACGCGCTCTTGCCCGCCGGCGCCGGCGTGCTCTTCGGGCCTGACTGGCATGAGGCGAGTACAAGCCCGGCGACAGTAGCGACGGCGAGGCGCGTGGTCGTCAGTCTCATGTTCAAGCGGCGCCCATCTCGAGTTCGGACAGAAAGATCTTCAGACCGTCTGTCATCTCACCCCAGACGCGCGACAGCGCCGGATGCTGCAAGGCGATTTGCTCGTAGGCATCGAATTTCGGATAGGCGTCAAGCAGGTCGGGGCGGCCGATCGTTGTCCTGAAATTGTTGAAGATGAAGCGGGTCGGCGTCAGCCAGGCATCGGCGAAGGAGATGTCGTCGCCGAGCGCGAACGGGCCATGCGCCATGCGGGTCTCGATTGCAGCAAGCCCGTGATGCAATCGGGCGAACTGGGCCTTGATCTCCGCCTCATTGCGCTGCGGCACGAAATAGAGCTCGAACAGCTTCATCATCGGCGCGAGCACGTCGAGGTCGGTGATGCGGGCGAACATGCGCACCAGCGCCCGGTCTTTCGAATCCTTGGGCAGCAATGCAGGCTCGGGAAAGCGCTCCTCCAGATATTCGGCAATGACCACCGATTCGACGATCGTTTCGCCCGAGCCGGTGATCAGCACCGGAATCCGGTTGAGCGGCGAGATGGCACGAAAGGCTTCGGGGATGGGAAACCCCGGCGGTGGTGCAATGACCTTGAGCGGCACGTTCTTGATATAGGCCAGCGCCCGCACGATCGACGAATAGGGCGACAACGGCCGCGAATAGAGTTTCATGACCGTCGCTCCAGGAGGAAAATTGAAGGCATCAAGCGGCGATGCCCAGCGCGCTTTCGAACAGCGCCCGGCCGTCGCTGCCGCCATGCGCCGCTTCGATCAGGTTTTCCGGATGCGGCATCAGGCCGAGCACGTTACCGCGGCCGTTGACGATGCCGGCAATGTCGTTGATCGAGCCGTTGGGATTGGTGCCTTCGGCATAGCGGAACACCACCTGGCCTTCGCCCTCGAGGCGAGCCAGCGTTTCCACGTCGGCAAAATAATTGCCGTCATGATGCGCCACCGGCGCGCGGATGACCTGGCCCGGCTGATAGCGGCGGGTAAACATCGTGTTGGCATTAGCAATCTGCAGCTTGACTTGCCGGCAGACGAATTTCAGCGAGGTGTTGCGCATCAATGCGCCCGGCAGCAAGCCTGCCTCGACCAGGATCTGGAAACCGTTGCAGACGCCGATGACCGTGACGCCCCTGGCCGCCTTTTCGGCCACAGCCCGCATCACCGGCATGCGCGCGGCAATGGCACCGCAGCGCAGATAATCGCCAAAGGAAAAGCCGCCGGGAATGGCGATCAGGTCGACATCGGGAATTTCGGTGTCGGTCTGCCAGACGGTGACCGGCGGCGTGCCGGAAATCTTGGTCAGCGCCGCGATCATGTCGCGGTCGCGATTGAGGCCGGGGAGCAGGACGACGGCTGATTTCATTTTGGTTCGTAGGGCCTCTGGGCTTCGGCGAGTTCGCGCAATTCTAGGCGGCGTTCTATGCGCTCAAGGCGATCGTCTTGACGGCCGAGAATGCCATAGATGTTGTGAATGTCGCTTTGCGTTGCGACCATGTGACCCCGAACTACGTTCAACTCCCGCTTCACTTCGGAAACATCTTGGCGAAGTTCAGCGACTTCGTGATGCACACGCTTGAGGAGCTCATACATCAACTCATTCGTGGCTTCCGTCATCTGCCCTCCGGTACAACCTCAGGTAATGGCCACACTATAGTTCTCAATCACCGTATTCGCCAGAAGCTTGTCACACATGGCTTTCAGATCGGCCTCGGCCTTGGCCTTGTCGCCCTCGGCAAGCTCGACATCGAAAACCTTGCCTTGCCGCACCTGGCCAACGCCGCCGAAACCCATTGCGGACAGCGCATGCTCGATTGCCTTGCCTTGTGGATCGAGCACGCCGTTCTTGAGGGTTACGGTAATGCGGGCCTTGATCACGCTGGACATGCTCCTGTTCACCTGTTGAGCGGGCAAGCCGTCAGTGCGGCTTGCCTTTGACGCCGTCGGTCGATGCGACGAGCACCGGTCCGGCCGGACGCGGCGGCTCGTTCTCGTTCATGATGCCGAGGCGGCGGGCAACTTCCTGATAAGCTTCGACGAGCCCGCCCATGTCGCGGCGGAAGCGGTCCTTGTCGAGCTTGTCCTGGGTCGCCACGTCCCACAGCCGGCATGAGTCCGGCGAAATCTCGTCGGCGACGACGATGCGCATCATATCGCCTTCGAACAGGCGGCCGCATTCGATCTTGAAGTCGACGAGCTGGATGCCGACCCCCATGAACAGGCCGGAAAGGAAGTCGTTGACGCGAATGGCCAGCGCCATGACGTCGTCGATCTCCTGCGGGCTCGCCCAGCCGAAGGCGGTGATGTGCTCTTCCGATACCATCGGATCGTCGAGCGCATCGGCCTTGTAATAGAATTCGATGATCGAGCGCGGCAGCACGGTGCCTTCCTCGATGCCCAGGCGCTTGGCCAGCGAGCCGGCGGCGACGTTGCGCACCACCACTTCGAGCGGTATGATCTCGACTTCCTTGATCAGCTGCTCGCGCATGTTGAGCCGGCGGATGAAGTGGGTCGGAATGCCCATCCGGTTGAGATGATTGAAGATGTGCTCGGAAATGCGGTTGTTGAGCACGCCTTTGCCATCGACGATTTCATGCTTCTTCTTGTTGAAAGCGGTAGCGTCGTCCTTGAAGAACTGGATCAGCGTGCCAGGCTCCGGTCCCTCATAAAGGATCTTGGCCTTGCCTTCATAAATGCGGCGGCGATTTTTCATCTGATTTTTCTCTGGATTTGCGGGCAGGCGGCAAGCGACCAGTACTGTCCGTCTGCCTAAAATAAGATGGCGACGGTGGGGTTCAATGCCGGTGTCTATCCCAATCGCACTGTTTGCTCAATCGGCAAATCCTTTCAATCAACCGCTTTCGGGGACCGAAATGCCGCAGCGCAGCAACCAATGTAGCATATTGACCGGCCGGCGCCCTTTTGGTTTGTGCTCCGGCAACACATATTGGCGCAACGAATCGGATTTCACGGAGGGATGCCATGAGCAGCATGAAAGACCGCGAAGAAGGCTTTGAGCGCAAATTCGCATTCGACGAGGAACTTCGGTTCAAGGCCGCGGCACGCCGCAACAGAGCGCTCGGCCTGTGGGCTGCCGAAAAGCTAGGCAAGTCAGGCGCCGACGCCGACGCTTATGCCAGGGAAGTGGTCGTCAGCGACATCGAGGAAGCCGGCGATCACGACGTTTTCCGCAAGATACGCAAGGATTTCGATGCGGCCGGCATCGACCAGTCGGACCATCAGATCCGCCGCACCATGGATGAATTGATGGCGCAGGCGATCGAGCAGATCAAGAACACCTGATCTTTCCGCCGGTATCGATAGAATGCTGGACCAATCGACCGCCCGGCCCAGCCGGGCGGTTTTTCTTTGCCTTTGCGGTCGTTTCCGGCTGAATTGCTGCAAGCAAAGAGGAAATCGCCAATGTCCCTGAAGTCACGCCTTGCGGCCGACGAGACGCTGTTCACCGCATGGTCCGGCGTGCCGGATGCTTTGACGGTCGAGATACTGGCCAGGCAAGGGTTCGACGCGGTTACGCTCGACATGCAGCATGGTGGCCATCACGAGGACAGCGTACTGCGCGGGCTTGTGCCGGTGCTGGCCGCCAACAAGCCGGCTTTGGTGCGCATTCCGGTCGGCCGCTTCGACATGGCCAGCCGCGCGCTCGACTTCGGCGCCGAGGCGGTGATCGCGCCGATGGTGAATTCAGTGGCGGACGCAAAGCTGTTTGCCGCCGCCATGAAATACCCGCCGCTCGGCGAGCGCTCCTGGGGCCCCACCTATGCCTTTCCGCGCCATGGCAAGGGCGATCATGCCGACTGGCTGCGCGACAGCAACCAGCGCACCATGGCGTTCGCCATGGTCGAAACGCGCGCCGCGCTTGAGGCACTCGACGGCATCCTCGACACGCCGGGCATCGACGGTATCTTCCTAGGCCCTTCGGATTTCTCGATCGCCTGGTCGAAGGGGACCACCGTCAGTTCGACGCTGGAGAGCATGATGGAGACCGTCGCCTCGATCGCCGAGCGCACCCGTAAAGCCGGGAAGCATGCGGCGATCTATGTGATGGAACCGGCCATTGCCGGTCGCGTGGTGTCGATGGGCTACCGGCTGCTGGCGATGGGTTCCGAGCATTCGCTGATTTCGCTTGGGGCAAAGACCCTGCTGAACAGCGTCAGGGGCTCAATCGCTTCCTAGAGATCCGTCAGGAATTTCGCGAAGGTCATCGATCCTTCGGGCCAAGGGCCGAAGCCGGAATCTGCGTTGAGATGGCCGGCATCGCCGGCGTCGATGAACAGCGAGCCCCACGCCGCGGCAATGTCCTCGGCGACGCCGAAGGCGCAGAACGGGTCGTTGCGGCTGGCGATCACCACCGACGGAAACGGCAGCGGGTCGCGCGGATAGGGGCCGAAGGTCATCAGGTGCCTGGGCTTTATCTTTGGATTGGCGACATCGGGCGGCGCCACGAAGAAGGCGCCGGCGACCTGCCGCTCAAACCGAGGCAAGGCCTGGATGACCGCGGCGACGCCAAGCGAATGAGCGACGATGACGACCGGCCGCTCGGCCTCGTTGACCGCCTTGGCGACACCGGCCGTCCAATCCTCGCGCACCGGCTTCGACCATTCCGTCTGTTCGACGCGGCGCGCTGTCGACAGTTTCGACTGCCAGCGGCTCTGCCAATGATCGGGGCCGGAATTTGTGTAGCCCGGCACGATGAGAATATCTGCTTCCCTGACTTTCATGGCGCGCATGTAGCGAGAGGCGCTGTCGGGTGCAACCGGGTATAAACTCAACAGCGACACGCAAACGGTCTCTCACGAGCCCGGTTCTGCTCGTTATTGTGAACACCATGTTCGCTTCTTGCACTCTTGTGTGAACGATCGCGATCGATGATCTGTCGCCGGGAAAGAATGGCTGTTCCGAGATTTTGGCACGGACACGGCGTAGAATGATTGATGGCGCCGGGTTCCTCCATTGGAAGCTTGTCGAGCGCCGCTTGAACGGAGCACTTTGATGAGCGAACTGCCTTTTGCCGCGACGACCCCGGTCAGCGTTGCCCGCGTCGGCTTGCGGGCGCGCGAAGCAGAAAATCTCGCTGCCTACTATCGCAAAGTCGTCGGTTTGCAGGAACTGAGCCGCGCCGGCGGCACGATTACGCTCGGCGCAGTCAATCGCCCTTTGCTCGACATCGAAGCGGATCCGGCCGCGAAACCCGATGACCCGCGCAGCGCCGGTCTTTTCCACACCGCCTTCCTGCTACCCAGTCGGGCCGATCTCGGCCGCTGGATCAATCACGCCATCGCCGGCAAGATCGGCATCGAGGGTGCATCCGATCATCTGGTCAGCGAGGCGCTTTATCTAACCGATCCGGAAGGCAACGGCATCGAGATCTATGCCGACCGCCGTCCGCAGGACTGGAAATGGAACGGGGACAAGATCGCGATGGCGACGGAGCGGCTGAACATTCAGTCGGTCGTTGCCGAAGTGCCGGCCGGCGACACCGGCTGGCAGGGCGCGCCGGAAAACAGCATTATCGGTCACGCCCATTTGCGGGTCGGCAGGCCGGAAGAAGCCGAAGCATGGTGGCATCAGGAGTTCGGTTTCGACACCGTGGCAAAGTACGGCGGCGCGGCGGTGTTCCTGTCGTCCGGCGGCTATCATCACCACATTGGCGCAAATGCGTGGCAGAGCGCGGGCGCCGGTCGCCGAGATCCCTCCCGCTCCGGCTTGGCCTGGGTCGAGATGCGTTCGGACAATGCCGCAAGCGAGACCACCCGCGAGGACCCGTGGGGCACAGTGATAAGGACGGTTCCCGGCAAGGCGTAGGCCAATGCATGTCGCGCAAAAGTGTGCAGCGGTTTTGCGATAACGACATGCATAAAAACAAGAATATAGATTAGAGGTTCGCCTTCTCAAGCAGGCGTCCAAGCATGAGCAGGCCCGCTGGCCATACGCCCAGGCCGGCCTCGTTCCCCATATGGCCAAGATCGCCGGCATCGGCGAAATCCGCGCCCCAGGCGGCGGCAAAAGCGGTCGCCTTGTCGAAGGTGACGCGGGGGTCGCTGCGGCTCGCCACCACCAATGTTGGGAAGGGCAGGCGCTTCAGCGGCATCGGCGCGAACGGGCGCACCGCGTCGAATGAGGGATCGGCATCCTCGACATTGGTCGCGGCAACCAGGAGTGCCGCCGCGACCTTGTCGAGTTGGCTTTGACTGGCGCCGGCAGCCCACTTCACCGCCGTCGCCACCGCCAGCGAATGCGCAAGCAGCACGATGCGGCGGGGTGCGGCGGCCACCGCGGCATCCACCTGGCCGATCCAGTCTTCAGGCTTCGGCCGGTCCCACTCAGCCTGCAGCACGCGGCTCGAATTGGGGAACACCCGGCACCAATGCGACATCCAATGATCCGGCCCGGAATTGCCGCGCCCGGGCAGGGCAAGGAAATCGAAATCTCCGGCCGACGAAATCATCAGGCTTCTCCGAACACTCGGCTGAAGATCGTATCGACGTGCTTGGTATGGTAGCCCAAGTCGAATTTCTCGCGGATCTCGGCCTCGGGCAAGGCTGCGACAACGTCCTTGTCGGCCAGAAGTTCCTCAAGAAAATCAGCGCCTTGCTCCCACACCTTCATCGCATTGCGCTGCACCAGCCGGTAGGCGTCCTCGCGCGAAACGCCGGCTTGCGTCAGCGCTAGCAGCACGCGCTGCGAATGCACAAGGCCGCGGAATTTGTTCATGTTCTTCAGCATGTTGTCGGGGTAGACGAGCAGTTTGTCGACGACGCTGGTCAGCCGTGAGAGCGCGAAATCGAGCGTCACCGTCGCGTCGGGCCCGATCATGCGCTCGACCGAGGAATGCGAGATGTCGCGCTCGTGCCAGAGCGCCACATTCTCCATTGCCGGCAATGCGAAGGAGCGCACCATGCGGGCAAGGCCGGTGAGGTTCTCGGTCAGCACAGGGTTGCGCTTGTGCGGCATCGCCGACGAGCCCTTCTGTCCGGGTGAAAAGTACTCTTCTGCTTCAAGTACCTCGGTGCGCTGCAGATGGCGCACCTCGATCGCCAGCCGCTCGATCGACGAGGCGATGACGCCGAGCGTGGCGAAGAACATCGCATGGCGGTCGCGCGGAATCACCTGCGTCGACACCGGCTCGGGCTTCAGTCCGAGTTTCTTGGCCACGTATTCTTCGACATAAGGATCGATATTGGCGAAGGTGCCGACCGCACCCGAGATGGCGCAGGTGGCGATGTCCTCGCGTGCGTGCACCAGCCGCTCGCGGCAACGCGAGAATTCGGCATAGGCCTGTGCCAGCTTGATGCCGAAGGTGGTCGGCTCGGCATGGATGCCGTGGCTGCGGCCGATGGTGATGGTGTCCTTGTGCTCGAACGCGCGGCGCTTGAGCGCCGCAAGCAGCCCGTCAATGTCGGCCAGCAGGATGTCGCTGGCCCGGGTGAGCTGCACGGCAAAACAGGTGTCGAGAACATCGGACGATGTCATGCCCTGGTGGATGAAGCGGGCATCCGGCCCGACGAATTCGGCAAGATGCGTGAGAAAGGCGATGACGTCGTGCTTGGTGACGCGCTCGATCTCGTCGATCGCTTGGACATCGAACTTCGCCGCCCCACCTTTCTCCCAGATGGTCTTGGCGGCCCCCTTCGGGATGACGCCGAGCTCGGCCAATGCGTCGCAGGCGTAGGCCTCGATCTCGAACCAGATGCGGAACCGGGTTTCGGGCGACCAGATGGCCACCATTTCCGGCCGGGAGTAGCGAGGGATCATCGGTCAGTCCTGACTTGCGGGAGCGTTCGCCAGCGTCCTAACAGAGCGAGATGGAATGCTCAACGCTGCTGGCGCGCAAACCAGATGCTGGCAATTGCGAGCGCGATGAAACCTAGCGGAAAATACAGCCGGATGCCGAGGACGACAAACTGATAGAGTGCCGTCAACATCGTGAACACGAACTGGAAAACCCAGGTGATGGTAAGCGCGGGTGCATGCCATTGGACGTAGTAGGAGCGGTATTGCAGCCCAAACAGGCCGCCGGTGACGGCGATCGTCGCTGCGAGAAAGCAGACGAAGGCGGCCGCGAGGGCGATCTCCCAGTGGCGTCCGAGCGAGACGAGCCGCGCCAGGAACAGCCCAATCGGGAAAGCCAGCGCACCGCCGGCAGCATAAAGCAGCGAGACGAAGCGGATCTTTGCCGGGGTCTCCCAGTCGTACTGCAGCAGATTGAGCAGCGCGCTGGCGCCCATCGCTATGGCCCACAGCAGCGCGCCGACGGACGCAGCACGCAGCGGCGGTAAAGCGCGGCGCAGACGATGCAAGGCGCGGGTGCGCATGGCCAGGAGCGTCACAGCCGTCCGGTTACCGCGATCCAGCGATAGTCCGGCCCTTCGAAGCCGTATTGGCGCACCGCGATCAGCACGGCATAGGCGCTGAGGCTATCCAGCGAAAATGTCTGAACCGCGCCGATCTGGTAGCCAGTCGGACAGCCTCTGCTTTGCGGGATCGATTTGTCCTCGTGAATAATCCTTGTCTGGCCGCCGTCCTTCGCCTCGATGCGCAGCAGGCGAAAGCCGTTGATCTCGCCCAGGCTCTGGCAGCGTTCGGTGTCGTTCATGCCGATCTGGTCGAGCCGGAACTCAAGCGGATCGTCGACCGGCGAGAAGATCGGGCGCGGATTGACCACCATGCGGAAGGGATCGGCAGAAAGCTCGGTCACCGGGTTGAAGCCGGCGGTGATGCCGCGAATTGCCGTGAGTTCCGCCTGACTGACGATCGCTTCGCCCTTTTGCCGGGCCTGCAGCCGCGCTGCGTCCACCGCGGCATTCTCGTCGTCGAGCCGGACACGGATCGGCGAGCCCTTCAGGAAACTGTCGTTGGCCGTGTCGACATAATAGCGGTTCGCATAGGGAAATCCCGATCCGTCCTGGACGCCGTATTCCTCGAAGGCAAAGACCCCGCCATCACGGCTGAAGCCGAGGATCTCAAGCTCGGCGACATCGCCTGCGTGGGCGGCGACCAAAGTTGCAAGCGGGGCAAGCAGGCAGACGGCAAACAGGGCAAGATTTCGCATGGGGCTTCCATTCAGGCGGTCGACGCCGTTAAATTCCTATCACGATGCCGTCAAAAGATCGTGCTGACTGAAACACAAGGTCGATGCATCCAATCCGGCCGTCGTGCTTCCATACGTTCGCGAATCTTGGCTGCATCTCGATCAAGCGCGACAGCGGCGAGGGCGCTCACAGGGGCCATCACCACTTCATTCCTCTCAGCCTTGTCGCCGAGGTCGAGGGCCAGAAGGTGCGGCTCTCAGCAAACTCGGATGTTGCGGTCACGTTCGAAGAAGAAAAATCCGAACCCAGCTGATCAAAAGTCCAATCTGATTACGGCAAACCCGAATGAGCGTTGCGCGGTCAGCGCGATGACCAGACCGGGAACAGATCGCCCTCGGCCGGCGTCGCGGCAAAGACGCCGCGGCTGATGGCGCGCGCCATCGTGGCGCCGGCCGCGGCGTAGAGATCGATGGCATCGTTGGGTGCGAGCTCGATGCCGCTCTTGCCGGTTGCCAGCGCGAAGACCAGATCGCCGTCTGCGGGCGTGTGCGTCGGCCAAATGGCACGGACGAAGCCGTCATGCGCTGATATCGCCAGGCGTTTGGCTGCGGCCTTCGTGAGTACCGCATCGGTGGCGATCACGGCGATGGTCGTGTTGGCGCCGGTTTCCGCCTGCCCTGCGGCATGCTTGTCACGGAACTTCAGCACGATCTTTCTGGCATCGTCAGGCACCGGGTGGGGAAAGCCTAAGCCGCCGAACTCGTCGCCGATCTCGAACGGCGCCGCCCAGAAATGGCGGGTCCCGGCGACCGTCACCGAGCCGGTCGGGTTGACGGCGGCGAGCGCGCCGATGGTGACGCCGCTGTCCAGCGCTGTCGAGGCCGAGCCGAGCCCGCCCTTCAGGCCGGAGCTCAAAGCCCCGCAACCTGCGCCGGCAGTGCCGAGCGCAAAGTCGATCGCGGCGGCTTGCGCGGCTTCGTAGCCGAGGTCGCGGTAAGGCGGATACCGGCTCCAATCCTTGTCGCCGCCATTGCGCAGGTCGAACAGGATCGCCGCCGGCACTATCGGCACGCGAAAGCCGCCGACCTCGACGCCGATGCCTCTTTCGCGCAAGGCCGCCTGCACCCCCGACGCGGCGTCAAGGCCAAAAGCCGAGCCGCCCGACAGCACCACGGCATGGATGGCGTGGATCGAATTGTGCGGCTCGAGCAGGTCGGTTTCGCGGGTGCCCGGCGCACCGCCCAGGATTTGCACACCGGCCACGGCCGGTTCGTCGCAGATGACGGTGGTCACACCGGATTTCAGCTTGGCATTCGCCGCATTGCCGACACGCAGGCCGGCGACGTCGGTGATGAGATTGCGCGGACCCGTATGGAACATCCCCGTGCTTGACATCATTGGCTCTCCGCTGGCACGAAACGGCCGCCGTCGAAACGGTAGGCTTGATAAGGATTTTGCGCCAGGTCACCTTTTTCGTCAAAGCGGATCGGTCCGATCGCCGTGGTGAAGTCATGCGCGGTCAGCACGTTAGCCAGCCTCTCGCCGGAGCTTTGCGTCAATGCTGAAGCGGCCTTGGCGATCTCGACCGCGGCATAGGCGGGTAGCGTGTAACCTTCCGGCACGATGTTTTGTCCGGCAAAGCTCTGCAGCACCTTGGGGTCGGCGACATCGGCCCATTCGGGCGGCGCAATCATCAGCGTGCCGACGGCATAAGGCACGTCGCCGAGCGGCGCGCGCAACGCTTCGCCGCCGGCAAACACCATTCCGGTGTCGAGCTGGCCGGCGTCGCGGCCCATAATGGCGACATCATCGCCGTCGCCGCCGGCAAAGACATGCGTTGCGCCGGCTTTCTTAAGTCGGCCGATCAGGCCGATCTGGTTGTCGAGCTGCGGCCGGAACGTGTCGACGAACACCGGCTTCAGCGCCGCTTGCTCGGCGGCTGCCCGAAACGTCTCGGCCATTTCGCGGCCATAGATCGTGCCGTCGTCGACGATGGCGAACAGCTCGTTCTGCCATAGGCGGGTGAGGATGGCGGCGACGGCATTGCGCTCGTCGTCGCCGCGTGGCCCGAGACGATAGATCGGCCATCCGGTCTTGGCGCGCCGGTCGGTCAGGCTTTCCGTACGGACGCCGACTGTGATCACCGGTATGCCGGCATCCTTGAGGATCGGTAGAGCCGCCTCGATTGCGTCGGTGCACAAAAACCCGATGACGATGTTGACCTTGGCTGCGGTGAACTCCCGCGCGGCAGCGGCGCCACCGTCGGCCGTGCAGGCGTCATCGATCGTCTTGATTTCGGCATCGTTCGCTTCAGCCGCCATTGTCGCGCCGGCCTCGATCTGTTTGCCGAGGATCGCCGACGCCCCCGACAAAGGTGCCGCGACGCCGACCAGCAGCGTCTCGGCACTTGCACTACCGGCGACCGAGAGCCAGGCCAGCACCGCTATCGTGGTCGTCCAAGGTCGCATGCGAGCGAAGAATTCCTCTGCACCGGTCGCGTGGTTGCTGGCGCCAATGCCGTCAAGACCTAAAGGCTGGCCAGCTTTGGTGCAACACGCGAATTCTGGATATACGTCAAGCACTTCGCTTGTGGCATGCAATATCCCCCCATATATAACGGTTGGTTCTGACTAGTGGAAAATCATCGGTGCTGAAGAAGAATGACATCGGGCCGCAGGCCTACCGCGACGCGATGGCCCATTTTGCCGGCCATGTACATGTAGTCACCACCGATGGCCCCGCCGGCAGGCGCGGCGCGACGGTGATCGCGGCCTGCTCGGTGTCGGACACGCCGCCGACCATCCTGGTCTGCCTCAATCGTGAAAATCCCAAGAACGAGCCGTTCGTGGAAAACGGCAAATTTGCCCTGAACACGCTGGCTTCGGATCAGGAGCCGCTGTCGATCCGCTTTTCCGGCATTACCGGCCTGCCGGTCGAGGAGCGTTTCGCGTTGGCCGAATGGGATGTGATCTCGACCGGTTCGCCGACGCTGAAGGGCGCGCTCGCCGTCTTCGACTGCGAACTGATCGATACCAAGGATCTGGCCACCCATCGTGTGCTTTTTGGCAAAGTTACAGGTTTGCGCATCGGCGATAATTTGCGGCCGCTGATCTATCACAACCGCGGCTACCACGCTCTGTAAAGGCTTTCAGATGGCCGCGCCCGCGGAGACAGAATGACCGAGTTGAAAACCGCGTCCGGCGCCACGGACGATCGACGAGACGCTCGATCTGTTGACCTGTGCGGATTATGTGGCGGACCGGTCGCTGGCGACCGTGCTGTTTTTATGCGTTCGGTCGACCCGCGCCGGTGGATCGAGGCTGGCGTGATGCGCGTCGCATAACCACATGTCTCCCAGGGAGAAAATCATGGAACGCAGTATCTATCTCGATGAGGCTCGCGACCCGCTGATCATCGCGGAGGGCTGGATGAAGGACGGCAAGGATGTCGCCATCGCCACCGTGGTCGAGACCTGGGGTTCGGCACCGCGGCCGGTCGGCAGCCATCTGGTCATCGACGCCGAAGGCAATTTCCACGGCTCCGTTTCGGGCGGCTGCGTCGAAGGCGCCGTGGTGACCGAAGCGGTCGACGTCATCGATAGCGGCAAGGCGAAGATGCTGGAGTTCGGCGTCGCAGACGAGACCGCCTGGCAAGTCGGCCTGTCATGCGGCGGCCGCATCAAGGTCTATGTCGAAAGATTGGGTTGATCTCGAATGGATCCCTATGCCCTGAAGACACTCAACGCCGAACGCCGCGCCCGCCGCGCGGCAATCCTGGTCACCGATCTCGGCGACGGCCGCGACCGTGTCGTGCGCGAGGGCGACCGGGTAGCCGGCGAACTCGGGGCGGCCGTCGCCAAGGCATTTCGCACCGGCAATTCCGGTTCGGTCGAAGCTGAGGGGCGGACGTTCTTCCTCAACGTACATCTGCCGCAGCCGCGTCTGGTGGTGATCGGCGCCGTCCACATCAGCCAGGCGCTGGCACCGATGGCCAGGATCGCCGGCTATCCCGTAGAGATCATCGATCCGCGCACGGCCTTTGCCACGCCCGATCGTTTTCCCGATATCGCACTGCATGCCGAATGGCCAGAGGATGTGCTGACGCGTCAGCCGCTCGATAGCTATACGGCGCTGGCTGCTCTCACCCACGATCCGAAGATCGACGATTTCGCGCTGAAGGCGGCGCTCGACGCCGGCTGCTTTTATGTCGGTGCGCTCGGCAGCCGCAAGACCCACGCCAAACGTGTGGAACGCCTGCTGGCTTCGGGGGCGACGGCCGACCAGATCGCCCGCATTCATGCCCCGATCGGCCTCGACATTGGGGCTGCCAGCCCGGCCGAGATCGCCGTCGCGGTGTTGGCGCAAGCGATCCACGCCTTTCGCTCGCGCGGCCTCGAATCCAAAGGCGCGGTCGCGTGAAATTTGGTCCCGTTGCGATCGATGCGGCCGAAGGGGCAGTGCTGGCGCACGCCACCACGGCCGGCGAGCGCCGCTTCCGCAAGGCGCACAGGCTAAGCGCCGGGGATGTGTCCCTGTTGAAGGCCGCTGGCATTTCCGAGGTCGTCGCGGCGGTGTTGGCGCCCGATGATCTCAGCGAGGACGTCGCCGCCGAAAAGATCGCTGCATCCATGATCCACCGCAACATCGAGGCGAAGCCCGCCGCGACCGGCAGGGTCAACCTCCACGCGCAGGCTGCCGGCATGTTCACCGTCGACGCGGCGATGATCGATGCTATCAACGCCGTCGATCCGACGATCACCATCGCCACGCTCGCGCAGCATGCGCCGGTCGAAAAAGGTCAGATGGTAGCAACGGTGAAGATCATTCCGTTTGCGGTCGCCTCCGCTTTGGTCGATGCGGTGGCAGGGATCTGCGCCGGCGGCGAGATCTTTGCGGTCAACGCCTATCAGCCGGTGCGCGTCGGCGTCATCCAGACGGTGCTGCCCGGCATCAAACCCAGCGTGCTCGACAAGACGATGCGCGTCACCGAAGCACGCCTGGCGCGTTCGGGCGGCAGGCTGGCGGCGGAGCGTCGAACGCCGCATGAAATTATCCCCGTCGCCGAGGCTGCGGCTTCGCTGATACGCGACAACGATATGGTGGTTATCTTCGGCGCCTCGGCGATGGCCGATTTTGGCGACGTCGTTCCCGCTGCGATCGAAAAGGCAGGCGGCACTGTCATCCGCGCCGGTATGCCGGTCGATCCCGGCAATCTGCTGGTGCTAGGCACACTAGGCGGCAAGCGCATCATCGGTGCGCCGGGCTGCGCCCGCAGTCCCAAGGAGAACGGCTTCGACTGGGTGCTCGACCGGCTGATCGCCGGCCTCGACGTGACCGCCAGGCATATTGCCGGCATGGGTGTCGGCGGGCTGTTGATGGAAATTCCGACGCGGCCGCAGCCGCGCGAGCCATTGCCGGCCAAAGCCGAACCAAAGGTCGAGATCGTGCTTCTGGCCGCCGGCCGCTCCAGCCGCATGGGCGGGCCGAACAAGCTCTTGGCGCTCTTCGACGGCAAGCCGCTGGTCCGTCGCACTGCCGAACGCGCGGTCGGTTCGAAAGCCGCGGCCACCATCGTCGTCACTGGCCATCAGCGCGAGCGCGTGCGCGATGCACTGTCTGGCCTCGATGTGACGTTCGCCGACAATCCGGAATTCGCCGAGGGTCTGTCTTCGTCGCTGAAGGCCGGCATCGCCAAGATTTCCGGCGACGCCGCCGGCGCCATGATTGTCCTCGGCGATATGCCTGGCGTCGCCTCGGCCGACCTCGACAGGCTGATCGAGGCGTTCCGCAGGTGCGAAGGCCGATCGGTGGTGCGGGCCTCGCACGATGGGCGGCGGGGCAATCCCGTGCTGCTGCCGCGTTCGCTGTTTGCCGCGATCGCTCACCTCGAAGGCGATACCGGGGCCCGCCATCTGGTCGAGGCCGAAGGGCTCGACGTCATCGATGTCGAGATCGGCGAAGGGGCAGCCGTCGATGTCGACACGCGCGAGGCGCTGGAAAGCGCCGGCGGCGTGCTGCAGGATTGACAAACCGAAGCCGAAAAACGCATGGCTGAGGCATGGCCTTTCGTTTCTGCTTCCGGTTCCGCTTGCCTCCCTCTGGCCTCCCGGCCCTGCTGATGGCGATTCTTTTGTCGCTCTCTTGTGCCGCCCACGCCAACGCTCTCGAACTCAAACCCTTCAAGGATGATCTCTTCGCCTATCCGGTCACACTCTCGTCCGAGAGCAACGGTGCCTATACGGTTGTCGATTATCGTGAGCTGCGCGACATCAACGCTCGTGACGAAGTGCCTGAACGTCGTGTGCATGCGCAATACACCGATCCCGGTGTGCGCAAGGTGCAGCAGGATTTGTTGCTGAAGACCGATGCCGGCGATGTCCGCCACATCGCCGTCGGCAAGACCGAGGGCGCCAGCATCATCGTGCTTTATCTGCACGGGCAGGGCGGCAGCCGCAAGCAGGGCACCGACGACTTCACCTTCGGCGGCAATTTCAACCGCATCAAGAACCTGATGGCCGGCAATGGCGGCCTCTATCTGTCGCCGGATTTTTCCGATTTCGGCGACGCCGGTGCCACCCAGGTCGCCGCGCTGATCGACCACTATGCCGAACAATCGCCGAGCGCAAAAATCTTCGTCGCCTGCGGCTCGATGGGCGGCTCATTATGCTGGAAGCTGGCCGCCCGCAATGACACCGGCGGGCGCATCGACGGGCTTCTGCTGCTCGGCTCGCTATGGGATGAGAGTTTCTTCTCAAGCCCCGCATTCAAGCGTCGTGTCCCAGTCTTCTTCGGCCAAGGCAGCAAGGACCCGGTGTTTCCAATCGAGAAACAGGAAGCCTTCTTCCGATCAATTCTGGCCAAGTCGAAAACCTATCCGACCCGCTTCGTCCGCTTCGAGACCGGCACGCACGGCACGCCGATCCGCATGACCGACTGGCGCGGCACGCTCAACTGGATGTTGTCGAAGGCTCCTTAAGGCGCGGTATTGTAGTCGACGACCGTCTGCGGATTTTCCTCGCCGTCATAAGACGCGTCGACATCGTACTGGACCAGGGAAAAATCGGCGTTGCGAAACAGATAGGTCCCCGATGAAGAGGCATCGCCGATGCCACGCCATTTGTTGAAGGTGGTGATCGTCTTGGTCTCTTCGTCGTAATCGGAATTGGTTGCCCAGCCGGAGGTCTGGAAGCCAACTATGGTCATGCCCAGCAATTTGCCGTCGCTGTCATTGTTCTCGTAGCGGATGTCCATTTCAGGTTCGGCGAACTGCAATTGTCTCACGCCAAGCACGTCGTCGCTCATGTAATAGATCGAGTTTTCGTTGTAGGCCGCGGCCGAGCAGGCGAAATGGAAAAGCCGCGTTTCGCTTTCGGGATCGCTGGCAGCCGCATCCTTGCCCTTATAGTGGATCGAGAAAATCTCCGGCTCCTGCGCCAAAAGATCCTTGTCGCACTGGTCGCCATAAGTCGCGGCAAACGCCTTGTTGGCCTGCTCAAGCGCCGCGTCCTTCTTCGGCGGCGGCGGTCCATCGCCGCAGCTTGCCGGCACGGCATCCTCGAAATCGGCCTTTGAGGGTTTCAGCGCACCCTTGTCGATGAAGATCGAGCGAAATGGCGGTTCCTGGATCGAGGCGTTGATCTGGCGCAGCGTATAGCAGCCGGCAAAGACATTTTCGCTGCCGTCCTTGGCCGTCGCCCGGATGGCGACCGGAACGCTGTAGTAGATGCTGCCGGCAGCCCCATCTTCGGATACGCCACCGGTTTTGACTTCGACCGTGTCCGTGCCGTCATAGCCTTTGACGAAGGAATTGAAATCCTTGGCCGGCTTGGTGTCGCCGAAATAGTCCCAGGCGCGCGCGAATTCGTGCCGGCTGATGGCACTATAAAGCGACCGGATGACCACTTCGGCATTCGACCTGTCGTCGATATAAGGCGCGTCTGCGGCGAGCGCCGATTGGCCGGCAACGGCAAGCGAGATAAAAGCGGTCGCTGCAAAAAAGGCGCGTCTCATCGGGAACCTCCACTCGATGAAAAATCCTATCATATCGATTGCGGCGGCGTGGTGACGCTTGAACAACCCCCTGCGAAAGCGCTACCTCTCGCCGTCGGCAGTCGGGCCGCGTGGAGATTTCTTGTGACCATATCAATGTATGAAGCATCCGTGCCGGTATTTTCGGCGAGACTGAAGGCACTAGCCAATGTGCTGAACATTGCCGAGCAAAATGCGGCTGATCGCAAGATCGATCCGCAGGTGTATCTGACAGCGAGGCTGGCGCCGGACATGTTTGCGCTGACCAGGCAGGTGCAGATTGCCACCGATCACGCCAAGGGCGCGCCGTCGCGGCTTGCCGGGCGTGAGGTGCCAAAATACGAGGATAATGAGGCGAGCTTCGCCGATCTGCAGGCACGCCTCACCAAGACGCTCGACTATCTCTCGACATTTTCGGCGGCCGAATTCGATGGTTCAGATGACAGGATGGTTGAACTGCGGCTTGCGGGACGCGAGGTTTCGATGGCGGGAATGCAGTACCTGCTGCACGCCGCCATGCCCAATTTCTATTTCCACCTGACCACTGCCTACGACATCCTGCGCCACAACGGCGTGCCATTGGGCAAGTCGATTTTCCTCGGATCGCGTTGAGATCCGCTCGTGAGATATCCCGCCGCGGCGTGATATCTCACGGTGCGCTGTTTAGCGCAGGGACATTTCCCTGGCGATGCGCGGGAAATCGGCCGGCTTGACGCCGATATCGGCGCGATCGGCATTGCTCATCGAATGGAGCAGCGCCAGTGCCGCACGATAGCGCAGCTGTTCCCGCGGACGCGGGCGAGCGAACATTTCAGTGAAGAATCCCATGATTCAAGCCCCGTATTGAACCTCCACGGCCGTCAGTATAGGCAGATCATGACAATTGTGCAGTGCAGCATTCGCATGGCAGCCATGCTGCCCTGATCTTTTTCGACATAATTCGGCTGTGTCGGCGAAACTTCTGCGGTGCTTCGACCGTAGGCCTCAGTGCCGGCACTTGGCCGGCTTTTCCTCGCCATTCCTGGCGAACTTCCGGACTGCATGCACATGCAGTCCGGCTTTTTTGTTAGCCGCAGGGATAACCCCCGTTCGCCGGCATTCTGGGAAAGTCGCCTGGCCTGCCGTCGGTGGGCTTGGAAGCGGGCGGCGCTTTCCTGTATGTTATCGCTTCCTCCTCGCGCAGCCGCGCAAAATTCCCGCCGGAGAAACTCCATGCACAAACGCCGTCTCGGCCAGACCGATCTTTTCGTGTCGCAAATCTGCCTCGGATCGATGACCTGGGGCCAGCAGAACACCGAGGCGGACGGTCACGCCCAGATGGATCTGGCGTTTGCTCGCGGCGTCAATTTCATCGACACCGCCGAACTCTATCCGATCCCGCCCAAGGCGGAGACACAAGGCCGTACCGAGACAATCATCGGCAATTGGATGAAGGAGAAGCGCAATCGCGACCAGGTGATCATCGCCTCGAAGGTGGTTGGTCGCACCGCCAACACCTGGTTTCGCGGCGACCGCCCGTCCAAGCTGGTGCGCGCCGATATCTTCGACGCTATCGATAAGTCACTCGCCAGGCTCAACACCGATTACATCGACCTCTATCAGATCCATTGGCCGGAACGCGACGTGCCGTGGGGCGCCAATCCGAACCGCATCGGCGCTGTGCCGCGACGCTCCGATACCGCCGGCGTGCCGGAGGGCGAGACGCCGATCGCCGAGACGCTTGCCGTATTCGATGAACTGGTGAAGGCCGGCAAGATCCGCCATTTCGGCTTGTCGAACGAGAATTCCTGGGGCGTCATGCGCTTCATTGCCGAAGCCGACAAGGGCCTCGGCCCGCGCGTCGCCTCGCTGCAGAACGCCTATAATTTCGTCAACCGCACCTTCGAGGTGAACCTTGCCGAAGTCTGCGAGCGCGAGCAGGTGTCGCTGCTTGCCTATTCGCCGCTGGCGCAAGGCTATTTGACCGGCAAATACGATCATGGCGCGCGGCCGCAGGGCTCGCGCTCGCAATTGTTCAACCGCGGCCAGCGCTACGAGACGCCGAATGCTGCCGAGGTGCAGCTCGAATACAACCGGTTGGCGCGCACCTTCGGCATGGAGCCGGCGCTGTTTGCCAATGCCTATGTCTCGAACCGGCCCTTGGTCACCTCGAACATCGTCGGCGCCACCACCATTTCGCAACTCGAAATGGCGCTCTCTTCCGCCGACGTGGTCTGGACCGAGGACATGCAGAAAGCCGTCGATGCGATCCACCAGCGTGTCGGCAATCCGTGCCCTTAATGCGTCGGGACGTAGTTGTCCGATCGTCATAAGGAGAGGGGAACAGCCATGGACTTCCGGATCGACGCGGTGCGCGCGAAATTTCCGGCCTTGTCGCTGACCGACAGGGGCCGCAGGCGCATTTATCTCGACAATCCTGCCGGCACGCAGGTGCCGCAGGCGGTGGCGGAGGCGGTGTCACGCTGCCTGCTGACCACCAATGCCAATCTCGGCGGCTTCTTCGAGACCACCGTTGCGGCACAAGACATCGTGGACGAGGCCCATCTGGCGATGGCGGATTTCCTCGGCGCTGCGAGCCCGCAGGAAATCATCATCGGTGCCAACATGACGACGTTGACCTACCACATGTCGCGAACGCTCGGCCGCACGATGAAGCCCGGGGACGAGATCATCCTCACCCGCATGGACCATGAGGGCAACGTCTCACCCTGGCTGCAACTGGCTGAAGACCTTGGCCTTGTCGTGCGCTGGCTGCCTTTCGACCAGCAGAGCTGGCAGGTCGAGCAGGCAGCACTCGCCGCGCTGCTTTCCGAGAGGACGCGGCTCGTCGCGCTCAACTACGCCAGCAATCTCACCGGGTCGATCAACCGGGTGAAGGCGTTGACCGGCATCGCCAGGCAGGCTGGTGCGCTGGTCTACGTCGATGCCGTCCAGTTCGCGCCGCATGGCGTGATCGACGTCCAAAACCTCGGCTGCGATTTCCTGATCTGCTCGGCTTACAAGTTCTTCGGCCCGCATATGGGAATTTTGTGGGGCAGGCTGGACGTCATCGATGCGCTGAAGCCGTATAAATGCCGTTGCTCGTCCAATGCCCTGCCGGAGCGCTTCGAACTCGGCACGCCGCAAATTGAATTGATGGCCGGCCTGTCGGCGGCTGTCGATTATTTTGCCGAGTTGGGCGCGGCAGCTGGCGCGCAAGGGTCGCGTCGGCGGAAAATCGCCAAGGCCTTCGAAGTGTCAATCGCTTACGAGAACGCGCTGACTCAACAGTTGATCGACGGTCTGTCGGATATTGCCGGCCTGACCATTCACGGCATCACCGATCCGAAGCGGATAAATCAGCGTGTGCCGACGGTGTCGTTCACTGTCGACGGCATCGTGCCGGAGACGATCGTGCGGCAGATGAATGCCGAAAACATCTTCCTGTGGTCCGGCCACAACTACGCCTGGGAGATAGTGCACCAGCTCGGCATTCCGGCCGAGCAGGGCGCGGTGCGCATCGGCATAGCTCATTACAACACTTCAGCCGAGATCGACGAGACGCTGGAGAACGTGCACTGCGTTGTCGCCATGCTGAGGCAGGAACGATCCTGAGCGGGCCTCACGGGCGGATCATCGCTTGTGGGCGCCGCCAAAACCGGTGAGGAAGGCGGTGAGGTTGTCGCCGAGCTCGTCGCAGAGATAGCCGCCTTCCTGGACGATGACCGTTGGCAGGCCGAGCCCCGCGATCGCCTCGCCAATGCGCGAAAAGCCAGGCGTGCTCACCGACAGCCCGCCGAACGGATCGCCTTCGAAGGCATCTAGCCCCAGCGCCACCACAAGCACATCGGGCGAGAAGGCGTCGATGCGCTGGAATCCTGCCGCCAGCGCTTCGAGGAACGCTGCATCGCCGGATTTTCGCGGTAGCGGCAGGTTGAGATTGTAGCCGAGACCGGCGCCTTCGCCGCGCTCGTCGGCATGGCCCCAGAAAAACGGATAGAAGCGTACCGGGTCGGCATGCAGCGACACGGTGAGCACGTCCGGCCGGGCATAGAAGATGCCTTGCGTGCCGTTGCCGTGGTGCAGGTCGACATCGAGGATAGCCACCCGCGCCGCCTGCTTGCGCAGAACCTGTGCGGCGACCGCCGAATTGTTGATGAAGCAGAAGCCGCCGGCGACATCGGCAAAGGCGTGATGGCCGGGCGGCCGGCACAGCGCATAGGCGGCCGGCGCTCCCGACATCACGGCCTCGGCTGCTTCAACCGCGCTCCAGGCGCTCCACAGTGCGCTCTGCCACGTCTCGCCGGAGATCGGGCAGGCGGTGTCGGCCATGTGGTAGCCGGCCTGGCCGACCGCCGAGGCCGGATAGGAGCCGTCCCGCGCGATCGGATGGATGTTGGGGATGACCTCGGCCGAGGCGCCCTCGATGCGCTGCCAGCGCGCGAAGATATGCTGGAGGAAATCGAGATATTCCGGCGTATGCACCGCCGCAATCGGGCCGGGCCCGTGATCCCGAGGCCGTTCGATCGTGCAGCCGGCAGCCTTTGCGCCGGCTAACAATCGCTCGATCCGCTCCGGCTTTTCGGGATTGGGCTGCGGCGCGCCGCTTGAGAGGAACGCCTTCGGGTCGTGGCGCTTCTGTTCTTCGGCATAGAAGGCTTTCATGTTGGCTCCTCCGATGCATCGGCAAATGCGAAAAAGGCGTCGCCGACGATCTTCTGCACCTGCTCGTAGCTCGACCAGCCAATGCCCAACCGTTCGTAAAAAGCCTTGGCGGTCTTGTTGTCGGTGTCGACGGACAGCCTGAGATAGACGCCGCCTGCCTTCCGGCACTGCGCCGCGACCCGGCGCAGCAGGCGCTCGCCGATCCTGCGGCGACGAAACCGGTCCTCGACATAGAGGTCCTGCACATAGACGCCGGGTCGGCCCATCCATGTCGAGAAGATCGGAAAATAGAGGCACAGCCCGGCAAATTCGCCACCGACTTCTGCGATCAAGGTCGAGAAGGCAGGCTTTTCGCCAAAGCCATAGGTGCGGAGATCCTGAGCAGTCGAGGTGATCTCCTGATGTGCGCCGACATGCACGCCGAGCCGTAGGAGTGCGGCGTGGATGGTTTCGACGTCCTCCACCCGGCCGGGGCGGATGACAATGTCGTTGGTGGCTGTATTGGTCACGGCCGCATCTCAGAACGCCACGCGGTCGCCGCCCTTGAGCGCGAGCATCTGCCGTGCCTCGGCCGGCGTTGCGACGTCCAGCGACAGCCCCTCGAGCACGCCGCGGATCCGGCGGACCTGGTCGGCATTGGACTTGGCGAGCTGGCGCCCGTCGTAGAGGCTGTCCTCCAGCCCGACGCGGACGTTGCCGCCCATTGCCGCCGCAATCGAGATCATCGGCATCTGGTAGCGTCCGGCGGCCAGCACCGAAAACTGATAGGCGTCGCCGAACAGTTTATCTGCGATGCGCTTCATGTGGATCAGGTTTTCGGGGTCGGCGCCGATGCCGCCGAGGATGCCCAAAACAAACTGGATGAACAGCGGTCCCGACACCAGCCCACGATCGCGAAAATGCGCCAGGGAATAGAGATGGCCGACATCGTAGCACTCGAATTCGAAGCGCGTGCCGCAACCACGCCCAAGCTTCTCCAGCACCGTCTCCATGTCGGCAAAGGTGTTCTTGAAGATCGTGTCGCGGGTTGCCTCGAGCAGCTTCGGCTCCCATTCGTGCTGCCATTCCCGCGGCCGGTCGAGCATGGGGAACAGCGCGAAATTCATCGAACCCATATTGAGCGAGCACATTTCCGGCTCGGCCCTGAGCGGCGCGGCCAATCGCTGGTCGAGCGTCATCAGCGACGAGCCGCCGGTGGTGATGTTGATCACCGCGTCGGTCGCCTGCTTGATGCGCCGCAGGAACTGCATGAACACCTCGGGATCGGCGGTCGGCCGCCCGTCCTTGGGGTCGCGGGCGTGAAGATGCAGGATCGAGGCGCCGGCTTCGGCGGCGGCGATTGCCTCTGCGGCGATCTGGTCCGGCGTCACGGGCAGATGTGGCGACATCGACGGGGTGTGCACCGACCCGGTGACGGCGCAGGTGATAATGATTTTTCGCAGCGCCATGGTTCGCCCTCAGCCTTCGACCGGCAGGTCGAGCTCGCCGGCCAGCACTTCGAGCGAGTCGCCGATGATGGATATGATCTCGCCGATCTGCGCGGCGGTGACGATCATCGGCGGCGCGACCATGAAATTGTCGCCGTCGACGCCGCCCTTGACCTTGCGTCCGTAGATGATCAGGCCGCGCTCATAGGCGAGGTCGAGCAGCCGCTGGGTGGCCTTCTTTGCCGGCTCGATCGGCCTCAGCGTTTCTGGGTCGGCGACCATTTCGGCACCGGTGAGCAGGCCCTTGCCGCGGACGTCGGCGATGAATGGAAACCGCTTGGCCAATCCCTTCAGTTCGTCCATCAAAAGCTCGCCCATGTCGGCCGCGTTGGCGATCAGGCCGAGGCGGTCCATTTCGCCGAGTACGGCGAGCCCGGCGGCGCAGGCGAGCGGGTTGCCGGCATAGGTATGGCCGTGCTGAAAGCCGCCCGATGCGAGCAACGGTTGCACCAGCCGCATCGGTGCCGCCAGCGCGCCAAGCGGTGCGTAGCCAGAGCCCAACCCCTTCGACAGCGCGACGATGTCGGGCTTGCAGTTCCAGTGGTCGCCGCCGAGGAATTTTCCGGTGCGGCCGGCACCGCTCATCACTTCGTCATGGATGAGCAAGATGCCGTAGCGATCGCAGATCTCGCGGATTCGCGGATAATAGCTGTCCGGCGCCACCAGTGCTGCCGTGGCAGCGCCGCCGACCGGCTCCATGATGAAGGCGAGCACGCTTTCCGGCCCCTCGGCGAGGATCTTTTCCTCCAGCATATCGGCGTAGCGGATGCCGCGCTGTTCCATGGAAAGATTGTCGCGGTCGCGCCAGGCGATGGGCGCCGGCACCGTCGGCATGACCTGCATCATCGGCATAAAATTTTCGGCCAGCGCATCGTCGCCGGTGACGGCGAGCGCGCCGAGCGTGCCGCCATGATAGGAGGGAAAGCGCGTGATCACCTTCCAGCGGCTGGGCTGGCCGGTGGCGACCGCCCATTGCCGCGCCAGCTTGATGCAGGATTCCGTAGCTTCCGAGCCGCCGGAGACAAAGAAGATGCGGTCCAGGCTCTCGGGGAGTTTGGCCGCCAGTTGCCGCGCGAGTTCCTCTGCCGGCTCGTTCTCGAAGTGCAGGCGGTAGGCGAAGGTGGCGCGGTCCATCTGCCGTTTCATCGCGTCGAGCACGTTGCGGTTGGAATGGCCGATATTGGCGACCATCGGCCCGCTCGACCCGTCGATGAAGCGGCGGCCGTCCTGCGTCCACATGTAGATGCCCTCGGCGCGGTCGATGAGCGGCCGGCGCAGGCTGGACAGATAAAACAGATGCGAGGCTTCGCGAGTTTCCGGGGCAGGGGACTTCAGCATGTCATGACTTTCCGAGATAGCGGTCGAGGACATTTTTGGTAACACGCTCGACCATCGCATCCTGCCTTAGCAGGCCGGCAACCCATTCGCAGCTTCCAGCGTGAAACACCTCGCCCTTGCCGCGCGGGAAATTGACGATCATGCCGTTGCCGCGTTTGACCTTGTCGAGATTGGCGTCGCTTGCCTCGCCAAACAGCGTCTCGGCGGTGAAGCGTCCATCCTCGTCGCCGAGGAACTGGTCCTCGAACGGAATGTCGGCACTTTCCTCGACCTGGGCAGCCATGCCGACCGCGAGCACCTGCAGGCCGTCCAGTGCGCCGCTGTCCGGCGTGGGGTAGGGTAGCCCGCCGCGGATCTCGAAGTCGAGCCCGTCGACCTCGTAACCATAGACATGGCTGTCGGCGCCGAGCAGGTCGCCATAGTAGATGCCGGTACCGGCAAACGCCCAATGCTCCGGCCGGTAGACCGGAAAGCCGCGCACGCCGCGCGGCGCGCAGCCGCCCCAGCCGGCATAGACGCCTCGTGTCGCGTTGAGGCCGAAGGTCGCCGCACCCGGCCGGCCGATTTCCGGCGCTTCCCAGGAATTGGTGGCGCGCCTTATATCGCCGCCGCGATAGGCCGGGTCCTCGGCGCGGGCGCGGTATTTGTAGCAGACCTGCCGGCGGCCTTCGTCCTCCAGCCTGGTCTGCCACATGAAATTGCCGGCAAAGCGCGCCGCATGACCGCCGCGCTCGACATAGCTGTCGACCGCATCGCGCATTTCCCAGGTCCAATATTCGTCGTGGCCGACGAAGACGACGCAGTCGTAGCCGTCGAGGATGTCGGGCGAAAAATGCAGATCGTGCTGGCTGGCGAGATCGACGGCGTAGCCGGCACGCTCGGCGAAGCGGAAGAAATGGCTATCGTAGCTTGCCCAGCCTGACGAGGCGTATTTCTTCGAATGGCCGGTGGCAAAGGCCCATTCCATATGCGGATAGCGCGGCACGGCTTTCGGCGGCACCGCGACTTCGAGCGGCACCCGCGGCGCGTCCTTGGGCAGCACGACGAAGCCGCGGCACCACGGCCGTTGCGTCGACACCATTCGTGCATACTGGTCACGGCCTGGCCCGGTGATGCCTTCATAATGGTTGGAACCGCCCCATGTATTATAGGCGAGCCAGGTGCCGGTGGCCGCCACCTGCAGCACGCGGCCGGGCTTCTTGCCGGGCTGCGGCGCGACGATGAAAAGATGATGGCCGCGGATCGGCTTGCCGTCGCGACCGTCCGCTTCAAGCGTGACGCGATAGGCGCCGGACGGCCAATCGTCGCCGATGCGAAACTCGAACGACGCTTGCCAGCCGCAGCCTTCGACCGAACATTGGTCCGGCGTATCTTGCCAGCGCGCCGCGATACCGGCCTCCTCGAACATTGTCGCTTCCGCGCCGCCGTCGCGGATGATCGCGACGCCGAAACTGGCGGCCGTCGAGCTGACATGCAGCGCCACCATCTCGCCAGGGCGATAGGAAAGACGGTCGCTGTAGCACCAGATTTCGCCGCGCCCGCCATCCATACCGGGCCATTCCCAGTAATGGCTGCGCACCGCCTCGCGTCGCTGCTCCGGCGTCAGTCCGAAATCGGGAAACTCGGTCGGCAGATGGTTCATGGACACCGCTAAGGTCGAAGGCCGCCATTTCGGCCATCGGGCGGCCAAGCGTCAATTGGAAACGATCGGGCCAGCCATTGCCGGGCCGCTCCCTTGGCCTTGCCGGCCAAACAGACTATCTCACAAAGGGCGGCGTTGTCCGCCACGGGAGCCGATATGCTGAGAGTGCAAAAGGTCAGGGTCAATGACATCTACGTGCCGACCGCGCGCAAGAAGACGCTGCATCCCGAGACCGTCCGCCATCTAGCCGAGGACATTCTGGAAAACGGCATGAAGATGCCGATCCAGGTGCGCCATGACGGCAAGCGCCACATCCTGGTCGAAGGGTTGCATCGGCTGGAAGCGGCCAAGTGGCTCGGCGAGACCGAGATTGACGCCTATCTGGTGCAAGCCAAGCGCCACTGAAGCCACTTTATTTCGCTCGTTCGAATCGCCGGTCCCGCGGATTTTTTCACGGACCGTGTCGGCTTGCGTCTTGTCGGTTCGTCCTAGACACGAAAGCCAAAACCGACATGTGAGGAAACATCATGACCACCAGGCTCGACATCGCCCCCAACTCGGACCGCGAGCTGGTTCTCGCGCGCATCATCAATGCGCCGCGCGAGAACGTCTATCGCTGCTGGACCGAGCCGAAGCTGTTGACGCAATGGTTCGCGCCGAAGCCGTGGACGACGCCGCGCGCGGAGATGGACGTTCGCGCCGGCGGCACCAGCCTGGTCGTCATGGCCGGTCCCGACGGCAACGAGTTTGCGAACCCCGGTGTCTTCCTCGAAGTCGTGCCGGGCAGGAAGCTCGTGTTCACCGATGCCTATACAAAAGCGTGGGAGCCTTCGGCCAAACCGTTCATGACCGGGATTGTGACACTCGAGGACGAGGGCACGGGCAAGACCCGCTACATCGCCCGGGTTGCGCATTGGTCGGTCGCCGACCGCGAACAGCACGAGAAAATGGGTTTTCACGAGGGCTGGGGCCTGTGCGCCGAACAGCTCGAGGAGGTCGCAAAGCGACTTTGATGCAAACGGGAGAGGGAGACTGATATGTCCAGATCGATATTTTTTGCCATTTTCGCCTCGGCCGCCGCGTTCTTTGCCGCGCCGGGCACCATCAACGCAGAGGAGGCCAAGCCCGCCATGACGACCGCAACCGCAACACTGCCGACGCCGGAAAAATCCGGCCTGCTGCCGATCAACGGCCTGAACTATTATTACGCCGTCTATGGCAAGGGCGAGCCGCTGCTTCTGCTGCATGGCGGTCTCGGCACGACCGACATGTTCGCGCCGATCCTGCCGAAGCTTACCGAAAACCGCACCGTCATCGGCGTCGACCTGCAGGGCCATGGCCGTACCGCGCTCGGCGACCGGCCCCTCAGCCTGGAGGCGATGGGCGACGACATGGCGGCGATCGTCAAGGCGCTCGGCTACGACAAGGTCGACGTCATGGGTTATTCGCTGGGTGGCGGCGTCGCCTTCCGCATGGCCGTCCAGCATCCCGAAACGGTGCGCCGCCTCGTGCTGGTCTCGACCGGCTACGCCGCGGATGGCTTCTATGCCGAGATGCGTGGCCAGCAGGCACAGGTCGGCGCGGCGATGGCCGACATGATGAAGGACACGCCGATGTACAAATCCTACGTCGCGGTTGCGCCGCATCCGGAGGATTTTCCGAAACTGCTGGACCAGCTCGGCGCCTATATGCGCAAGGACTACGACTATTCGGCCGACGTGCCGAAGCTAAAAATGCCGGTGATGCTGGTGTTCGGCGACAGCGACATGTACCGGCCCGAGCACGAGATCAAGTTCTATCAGATGCTTGGCGGCGGGTTGAAGGACGCCGGCTGGATGCGCGAGAACCTGTCGCAAAACCGCCTGGCGATCCTGCCGAACCGCACCCATTACGACGTGTTCTTCGCGCCGGAACTGACAGCTGCCGCGCTGCCGTTCCTCAATGGCGAGACCAAGGTCAAGACCTGGGACGAGGTCGTCAACGAAACGAACTGACGCCCAATCAATTGTCTGCCGGCCATCTCCCGCGAGATGGCCGGCATTTCGTCGATGAGGCCTTGGCGCGGCGCATCGAGTCAATCGCCCATCAGCCGCATCACAGCTATAGATGGCGCCATCAAAGCTTTTCAATTGACGGTGCCACGCCTATCGATAGGTATCGCCTATCCTCCAGGGAAGGGACGCGGGCGATGGGAATATATCAGGGTGGATGTTTGTGCGGTGCGGTGCGCTACCGTGCCGAGGCGGCACCGATCAATGAGCGCGTCTGCCATTGCCGGCTCTGCCAGAAGGCGCTGGGTGCCGCCTTCAACGCGCGCGTGCTGTTCCGCATCGACGATGTGACGGTCGACGGACCGCTGGCGACGGTGAATTCCTCGCCCGATCTCAAGCGCGGCTTTTGTCCCCGCTGCGGCACGACGATGTTTTCCCGGCGCGATTCCGCCGGCATCATCGGCGTCACCACCGGTTCGCTCGATGATCCCAGCGTGTTCAGGCCTGAGATGCATATCTGGACCGCCTCGAAGCAGCCCTGGGTGCAGATCGACGACGGCCTGCCGCAATATGAAGGCGCGCCACCTCCGGCTTGAGGTGAAATCTGGACAAAATTTAATCCGAAGCGACACGAGATAGCCGGCAAAGCGTCATTGGCGGGCCATCATTGCTGCCTATCTATTGCGTGCGGGCAGCAGTCGAGGAGGCGACGGAATGAACGACAGCATCAACACCCTGGACGAGCTCTTGAGCGATCCGATGATCAAGCTGGTGATGGAGCGCGACCGCGTGCAGCCGGCAGAACTTCGCACGCTGCTCGAGGAAAAGGTCCGCCGGGCCGACGATGATGTGGCGGTCAACGATCGTTTTGTACCGCCGGCCCACCTGATGGCCACGACCTGCCACAAGCTGTGGCTGTGCGGCTAGGGTCTTGAAGCGGTCAGCCGGAATTTGCCGGCAAATAGCTGTAATGGCTGCGGAAATAAGCGAGCCTGAAGCCGAGGCGCGCATAGTTGCGATACGCCGGCCCGTTTCGTTCGGCGTGCGGCGCCTCGATGTCGGCCACGAACAGTTTTGCACCGGCCGCAAGTCCGTCGCGCACCATCGCTTCGCCGAGCATTGCATCGAGGTCGAAGCTCGGCGCCATGATGCCGGGAACCGGCGCGTCGATGCCGCTCCAGGCCACGCCGTCGGCACCGATGAACATCGAGCGCACCGCCGCCACCGCGCCTTCCCGCCGCAGCATGTAATGATACCAGCCGCGCCGGCCGGCCAGCGCCAGCAACCACGGTGAAGTCGGCAACCGATATTGGCTGTCGATGAACCCCGCCCATTCCCTTGCCGTTGCCGGCGTCACCCGCTCGACCGAGACGTTCTCAGTCGGGAAAAGCGGCTCCGCTGGCAATGGCGTGGCGTCGCGAAAGATGCGTTCCCAGCCGCCCTGACGCTGCAGGCCGCGCGCCTCGAGCCAGCAGCTGAGCGTCGCGGGCTCGGTGTGTGGATTGGTGTAGAACCAGGGCCGCAGAATGCCGGCGTCGCGATAATGCGTCAGAAGCGCATCGAGCCGGCTCTCGGTGGCCGCGCTCTCGACGCCGAAATTCTTGACGCAGTTGAAATGGATGAACGGGATCGTCGTGCAGGTGGCCCAGACGAGATCGCCATCTTCGGCGATGGCTAAGCCTTGCCTTGCGGCAAAGTCTGCCGGGGCGGCGCGATAGAGATCGAGCCAGGCCTTGACCTCGGCGCGTTCGATGGTGCGGCTGAGATCGCCAGATATCTCGTCGATCCCGATGGCGGGCGAGTGTGGCTCCGGCGGGGCTACGGGCTGCAATTCTGACAGGGCGGCGGGCTGCATCACTTCCTCCCAAGTACGGGCCTTACACTGTAAGATTAGTGAAGACTAATCTCATGCCGTGAGTTGTCAAGCGGCATTGCGAGGCAGCGACGTGGCCGAACGTTTGGGGATAGCGCACCTCCGGACCAGCGTCCCGATGCAAAGCCCTAACAATTCGATTCAAACTTTGTTGGTAGTTTCTTGTTAGGAATCCAGCTTGGTTTGTCCGGCGGCGTTGTCCTGCCTTCGGTCTGTTGTGTTTTGCGTACAGGTCCAGATGCGGATATCAGGCGTCGTCATCTTTTCGATCGCAGCGCTGTGCCTTGCCGGCTGCACGTCGACCTCCGGCGTCGATGCGCTGCAAGTGCCGTCCAGCGAGACCACCAGCTCGGTTGTGCGGCCGCCAGCGCCGATTGCATCGCCGGCGATTGCCGACGCCGCGCCAGCCTTCGCCGACCAGGAGCAGGACGAACAGCCGGTCGCGATGGACGTACCCGACCAGGGCGTCGAACCGCCGGCCGAGGTGATCGCGCTGGTGTCGCCGCCGAAGCGGCTGACACGCGCAGCACCGGCGATGCTTGCCGAGCCGGTCACGCGCTATGGTTTTCGCGACGCCAAGCCGATCAATTTCGGCAAGTCCTCCTCGCCAAGGCGCCTTGCCGTCCATGGCGTCGACGTTTCGCGCTGGCAGGGCAATGTGAACTGGCAAAAGCTGCGCGCCCAGGGCGCCAACTTCGCCTACATCAAGGCGACCGACGGCGGCGATCATCTCGACCCGATGTTTGCCAGGAACTGGCGCAATGCCGACGCCGCCGGCCTTAAGCGCGGCGCCTATCATTTCTTCTACTGGTGCCGCACCGCCGGCGAGCAGGCCGACTGGTTCATCCGCAATGTGCCGCGGGTCGAGGGCGCGCTGCCGCCGGTGATCGACGTCGAGTGGAACGGCGAATCCAGCTGCAAGCGCCGCCCCTCGCGGCAAAAGGTGCTGGAAAAAATGCAGGTGTTCATGGACAAGCTCGAGCGCCACTACGGCCAGCGCCCGATCATCTACACCGCGCCCGACTTCTACCGCGACAACCTGCGCGGCGCCTTCCCGGATTATCCATTCTGGCTGCGCGCGGTGGCCGCGCATCCGTCAAAGGTCTATCCCGACCGCAAATGGCTGTTCTGGCAATATTCCGGTTCCGGCCTGTCGCACGGGGTGAGGGGCCGCATCGACCTCAACGTCTTCCACGGCGACGAGAAGAGCTGGCGCGACTGGGTCGGTGGCCGGCAGATGGTGGCCGAGGCGGAGTAGCACATCGGTCGAGTGCTTGGTTTCCACCGTCGGCGTCCGCCGCGTGGGGCACGGCATGGATCCTAGGGTCTCCGCAACGTCGCTTCGCTCCTGCTCCGCCCTAGGATGACGAAAGGGACGTTCCCGCTACTACCGGCCTTGGCGATTGGCCTTCGGCCTCCGTGTCTTCGTCATCCTAGGGCGGAGCGAACGCGAAGCGGAACGCAGACCCTGGGATCCAGGCCGTGCCGTCGAAGCGAAACGCGCGGTGATAGCTACCAGCCCTGGTTCGGCTGACGGCTCTACGCCTCTACATATTCCGCCAGGCTGACACCTTTGGGCACATGCAGTCCATCCGCACGCAAGCCTTCGATATGAAAGCGTCCGGAATGCTCGAGGATGCTGTTCAGTGTTCCTGGCGCAACCTCTTCGGTTGGAAATGTCATTATGGCCAGCGGCCGATCATCTACACCGACGTAGTTGAACGGCAGCTCCTCCTGAGATCTTTCCTGCTCTAAAGAGCACATCGTCGCGGATATCGAGGACGGCTTCGAGTCAACGCTGAGCGCGGGGCGCGGTTCGGTGGGCGAGAGCGTCTACTCCCTCATGCCAGCGTCTTCACCACCAAATCCTCGCTGGGGTCCACTGAGAGCACAGGCTGACCCATCCTCAGGTGTAGCTCGATAGCCGACACGCTTCCCCATAGGGTCCCCGACGTGGCTCGTGACCGACACGTCTCGATCACGCAAAACAGGAGCGCATCATGTCGCAGGTAGAAACAAAAACCCGCACGACTGGTCAGCAGGAGACAAACATGAGCTTGGACAACATTTCACACCCCTCGATCCAGCACTGCGCCGACAGCCTGAACGCCAAGCACAGCAACGGTAGACCGGAGCCCGAATTGGTTCCGTCGCGCTACGCGCTGCAGGTCGGCGACATCGACGTGCTGGTGGTCAGCGATGGAGTGCTGCCGATACCAGCCCCGGTTATGGCATACAACGTCGACCCGGCCCTCCGGGCGGCCTGGCTGGACGACATGTTCCTGCCGCCGGACGTGCTCGAGTGGCCGCTGAACGTGGTCGTCGTACGCAGCGGCGACCGGACCATACTGGTGGACGCCGGGCTGGGGATGGACCCGGACTTGCACTTGCCGAGGGCCGGGCGGTTGGTCTCGCGACTGGAGGCCGCCGGCATCGATCTCGCATCAGTCACCGACGTGGTGCTTACCCACATGCACATGGACCATATCGGCGGGCTACTCATCGACGGGGTGAAGGACCGGCTGCGTCCGGATCTGCGGATTCACGTGGCGGCCGCCGAGCTCAAGTTCTGGGAGTCGCCCGATTTCTCCCACGTCTCCATGCCAACGGGGTTCCCGGATGCGCTGCGGCGGGCGGCCAAGCGGTTCGTGAACGACTACCACAGCCAGTTGCGGCCGTTTGAGACGGAGCACGAGGTGGCGCCGGGGGTGGTCGTCACGCTCACCGGCGGCCACACCCCTGGGCACAGCGTGGTCCGCCTGGCGTCCGGCGGCGATCGGCTGACCTTCGCCGGCGACGCCGTGTTCCAGGTCGGGTTCGACCAACCCGACTGGCACAACGGCTTCGAACACGACCCCGAGGAGGCGGCCCGCGTCCGGATCAATCTTTTGCGGGAGCTGGCGGCGACCCGCGAGCCGCTGGTGGCCACTCACCTGCCGTTCCCGTCTATCTGCCATGTGGCGGTGGACGGCGATGTCTTTCGTTGCGTGCCGGCTGTCTGGGACTACTGACCCGCTTATTGGGTTAGGGCCGAGCACAGCGTTTGAACGACCGCACGAGCAACGTCGCGAGCTTTGAGTAGCTAGGCATCGGGCGTGCCTGATCGGGTGGTGGCAATTTGCTTGCTTTGGCCGTTAGAGGTGGGTTGCCGTCAACCCACCTCCAAGCGATCAACTTGCCTATCAGCTGTCTCAGCTACACCCGCTCGTAGCCCCACAAGTATCGCACTTCTCGCAAGTCCCGTTCCGCACCATCGTGAAATTGTGGCATTCCGAGCATTCGTTGCCGGTGTAGCCCTGCATCAACGATTGCTGGCGCCGGTTGGCGGCAAGGGCTTTTGCTTCGGCTGCTTCTTTGGCGGCCTCGTCGGTGAACAGCTCCGTCGGGTCGGACGCTTCCGCGTAGACGATGTCCTCGACCAGTTCCCTGGCGCGCTCCTCGTAGTCGCGCTTGTAGGCGATGGCCTCGTCGCTGGCCGGCTTTAGCGTCAGCACGTTGGAGCCGGAGAAGGCGGTCGGGGCGGTACGGGCTGGAGTTCCGGAGCCCGAACCGGCAAAGCCTTTCGGCTCGGCGCCCATGCCCGACACCAGCTTGACCGGCGAGGCACCGCGGGTCAGGCCCTTGGAGAAGGGCGTCGCCTTGCCTTCGTTGATGCCGCGCCCGAGTGCGGTCTTGTCGAAGTCCGACTGGTCGACATGGGCGAGGTCGTGGCGGCCGAGATAGGAGACGGCCAGTTCGCGGAACACATAGTCGAGGATCGATGTGGCGTTCTTGATGGCGTCGTTGCCCTGCACCATGCCGGCCGGCTCGAATTTGGTGAAGGTGAAGGCTTCGACGAATTCCTCGAGCGGCACGCCATATTGCAGGCCGAGCGAGATGGCGATGGCGAAGTTGTTCATCATCGCCCGGAAGGCGGCACCTTCCTTGTGCATGTCGATGAAGATCTCGCCGATACGGCCGTCATCGAATTCGCCGGTCCTGAGATAGACCTTGTGGCCGCCGACGACCGCCTTCTGGGTATAGCCCTTGCGGCGGTTCGGCAGTTTCTCGCGGTCGCGGTAGAGGCGTTCGACGACGCGCTCGACGATCTTTTCGGTCACCTGTACGGCGCGCTGTGCCGCCGGCGCCGCGATCAGCTGCTCGACCGCTTCGTCCTCGTCGTCCTCGCTATCGGCGAGCAGCGAGGCATTGAGCGGCTGGGAGAGCTTCGAGCCGTCGCGATAGAGCGCGTTGGCCTTCAGCGCCAGCTTCCACGACAGCATGTAGGCGCCCTTGGCGTCTTCCACCGTCGCGTCGTTCGGCATGTTGATGGTCTTGGAAATGGCGCCGGAGATGAAGGGCTGTGCCGCCGCCATCATCATGATGTGGCTGTTGATCGACAGCGAACGCTTGCCGATCTTGCCGCACGGGCTGGCGCAGTCGAACACCGGCAGGTGTTCGACCTTCAGGAACGGCGCGCCTTCCAGCGTCATCGCCCCGCAGACATGGATGTTGGCGGCCTCTATGTCCTTCTTCGAGAAGCCCAGCGCCGGCAGCATCTCGAACGAGAAATCATTGAGCTGCTCGTCGGTGAAGCCGAACGTCTCCTTCACCCAGTCGGCGCCCAGCGTCCACTGGTTGAAGACGAACTTGATATCGAACGCCGATTTCAACGCCGCATTGAGCGCGGCGATCTTTTCGTCGGTAAAGCCTTTTGCCTTGAGCGAGCCGGGGTTGATGCCCGGCGCCTGGTTGAGATTGCCATGGCCGACCGCATAGGCCTCGATCTCGGCGATCTGGCTCTCGGAATAGCCAAGCGTGCGCAGCGCTTCGGGCACCGCACGGTTGATGATCTTGAAATAGCCGCCGCCCGCGAGCTTCTTGAATTTTACCAGCGCGAAGTCGGGCTCGATGCCGGTGGTGTCGCAATCCATGACCAGGCCGATCGTGCCGGTCGGCGCGATCACTGTTGCCTGCGCATTGCGGTAGCCATGCTCCTCGCCGAGCTCGATGGCGCGGTCCCAGGCGGCCTTGGCATGGTCGGCAAGTTCCTGCTGCTTGAGATCCGAGGCGACCAGCGGCACCGGGTTGACGGCGAGCTTCTCGTAGCCATCCCTTTCGCCATAGGCAGCGCGGCGATGGTTGCGCATGACACGCAGCATGTTCTGCGCATTGCGGTCGTAGTCGGGGAAGGCGCCGAGCTCGGCGGCCATTTCAGCCGAGGTGGCATAGGCGGTGCCGGTCATGATCGCGGTGAGGGCGGCGCAGATGGCGCGGCCCTCGTCGGAATCATAGGGAATGCCCGAGGTCATCAGCAGGCCGCCGATATTGGCGTAGCCGAGGCCGAGCGTGCGGTACTCGTAGGAAAGCTTGGCGATCTCCTTCGACGGGAACTGCGCCATCATGACGGAGATTTCCAGCACCATGGTCCACAGCCGTACCGTGTGCTCGTAGGCTGATATGTCGATCGTGCCGTCCGCGTTGCGGTAGGGCAGGAGGTTGATCGACGCGAGATTGCAGGCGGTGTCGTCGAGGAACATGTATTCCGAGCACGGGTTGGACGCCCGGATCGCACCGGCCGAGGCGCAGGTGTGCCAGTCGTTCATCGTCGTGTTGAAATGCAGGCCTGGATCGGCCGATGCCCACGCGGCATAGCCGATCTTTTCCCAGAGATCGCGTGCCTTCAGCGTCTTCAGCACCTTGCCGTCCTTGCGGGCGGTGAGATGCCAGTCGCCGTCCTGCTCGACGGCGCGCAGGAAATCGTCCTTCAGCGACACCGAATTGTTGGAGTTCTGGCCCGAAACGGTGAGATAGGCGTCGGAATCCCAGTCGGTGTCGTAGGTCTTGAACGACATCGAGGTATAGCCCTGCTTGGCGAACTGGATGACGCGGTAGATATAGTTCTCCGGCACCGCGTCCTTCTTGGCCGCCTTGATCTCGCGCTTCAGCGCGGTGTTGACCGCCGGATCGAAGCAATCGTCGCCATTGCCTTCGCAGTTGATGCAGGCCTTCATGATCGCTTCGAGGTGCTTCTTGACGATCTTCGAGCCGGTTACCAGCGAGGCGACCTTCTGCTCCTCATTGACCTTCCAGTCGATGAATTCCTCGATATCGGGATGGTCGGCGTCGACGATGACCATTTTCGCCGCGCGACGCGTCGTGCCGCCCGATTTGATGGCGCCCGCCGCGCGGTCGCCGATCTTGAGGAAGCTCATCAGCCCCGACGAGCGGCCGCCGCCCGACAGCTTTTCGCCTTCGCCGCGCAGGAACGAGAAGTTGGAGCCCGTGCCGGAGCCGTATTTGAACAGGCGCGCCTCACGCACCCACAGGTCCATGATGCCGCCTTCATTGACGAGGTCGTCCTGCACGCCCTGGATGAAGCAGGCATGCGGCTGCGGATGCTCGTAGGAGGACTTCGACTTGGTCAGCTTGCCGGTGAACGGGTCGACATAGAAATGGCCCTGGCTCGGACCGTCGATGCCATAGGCCCAGTGCAGGCCGGTGTTGAACCATTGCGGCGAATTCGGCGCGACGCGCTGGGTGGCCAGCATATAGGCGAGCTCGTCGCGGAAGGCGCGCGCGTCTTCCTCCGACTTGAAGTAGCCGCCCTTCCAGCCCCAATAGGTCCAGGTGCCGGCAAGCCGGTCGAAGACCTGGCGGGCGTCGGTCTCGGAACCGTAGCGCTCGGCTTCCGGCAGCTTTGCCAGTTCAGCTTCGTCGGCGACCGAGCGCCACAGGAAGGAGGGGACTTGCGTCTCCTCGACCTTCTTCAGCCGTGCCGGGACGCCCGCCTTGCGGAAATATTTCTGCGCCAGGATATCGGCGGCAACCTGGGAGAACTGCGCCGGCACGTCGATGTTGTCCAAGCGGAACACCACCGACCCATCCGGATTCTTGATCTCCGAAAGCGCCTTGCGGAATTCGATCTCCGCATAGGCAGATTGTCCCTGCTTGGTGAAACGACGCTCGATGCGCATTGGTCCGGTCCCTTTTGTCTACATATAGCGCTTTTCCCAGAGGATTTCTGCCCTCTTGACGAAACGCGCATGTCCGCCGTCTGCCGGCGCTCGAAAACCGCCGGCTCTCATCGTCACAGTCTCCGCCGCCCTGCCGGTCGAACCTCTTGCGAGGCCGCTGTCCAACGCGCTCACGGACCCTGTGGGTCCCTCAAAACTGAAAACTTTTTGTAACACCCTCGGTCGAGGGAACTTCACATTATCTAGCGTCGAACCTACCTGCAAACACTAAATATAGTATTAACAGACAATTTATTCAAGTCCGACAATCCTCCCTTTCGCCCCAAAAGAGCTTCAAAATTCCACGCCTTCGCCGGCCTCGTGAACAGGCGGGAATGCGGTTCAAAACGCACATATTCCGGGAAAAAGACCGGCCTCGAAACTTTTCCGGTCGCACTCTCAACAGGAGCGCATGGCCTATAAAAGGCGACTCGTTTTGCGGCGTCAAGGATTCGTTTGCGTAGCTTTTATGACCCCAACATCTTGTGTGTCACATATGTGGATAACGGGGATAGAAACGGAGCGCAGCGAGGGAGGTTCGCCTCCGCATAGCGGCACCTGATCGCGGCTATGCGCGGCTCGGGCTCAGGAGAACCGGCGTGGATCGGCGCAGAAATGGGCGATGATCTGGCAAAGGTCCGGTTCATGCACCATGCCCACAGCCTCGGCGGCGCTGACCCACTTGCGGGTGCGTGCCCGCTTTTCCTTCCATCGGTCGGCGACCTTGTCGACCTGCAGCGGGAACACCAGCACCTCGCACGGCACTTCCTCGCCGGAATCCAGCACCTTGGCATAGAAATAGCGGCCGGCCTCGTGATGCGAGATCGTGCCGCGCAGCCCGGCCTCTTCGCCGGCTTCGCGCGCCGCCGCCTCGCAAAGCGGCTCCTTTGCTTCCGGCCAGCCCTTGGGAAGCACCCAGCGGCCGGTGTCGCGGCTGGTGATCAGCATGATTTCGACGCCGTCGCCGCTATCGCGCCAGGGCAGGGCGGCAACCTGCAGGCGGGACGGCACCGTGCCGAAGAGTCGCCGGACCCTTTCGGCCAGATGGTTATGCGTCGTTGGCCTTGTCAACATCGGAGAAGCTTGCCCCAGCTTCCAGAATCGTTTGCCGTCTTACGAATCTTACGGCTAATCATGAGCAATAAAAGTAAAAAATCTTTCATGGACCAACGAAATTGCGCCAATTTACGTCGGTCTCGCCCAAATGGCGCGGCCGCGCGAGCATCACGCAGGCATTTGTCGGTCGCGGATGGTGCCTTGGGCGACCGGCTGCAATGAGCGGCGTTGCCGCGAATCAGCCGGCGTGGTCGTCGGCGATCGGCTTTTGGTAGGTGAAGCCCATGTCCCAAGGGAAATAGATCCAGGTGTCCTGGCTGACCTCGGTAACGAAAGTGTCGACCATCGGTCTGCCTTTTGGCTTGGCATAGACGGTGGCGAAATGCGCCTTGGGCATCATCGCGCGCACGATGCCCGCCGTCTTGCCGGTGTCGGTGAGGTCGTCGATGATCAGCACGCCGGCGCCGTCATCGGCGAGCAGCGCCGGCGTGACCTCCTTCAGCACCTGCAATTGCCCCTGGCTGGTATAATCATGGTAGGAGGCGACGCAGACCGTCTCGATGATGCGGATGCCAAGCTCGCGCGAAATGATGGCGGCCGGAACCAGGCCGCCGCGCGTGATGCAGACGATCGCCTTCCATTGCCCCTTGTTGGCGCCGGCAAGCCGCCAGGCGAGCGCGCGCGCGTCGCGGTGGAACTGGTCCCAGGAGACCGGGAAGGCTTTTTCGGGCAGGGACATCTTTCGCGCACTCCGCAAAGCGCGCATCGCGCGCAGACACTATGGAATGCGCGCGGAATTAACTGGAAAGGCTTGGCCTTGGCAAGGGGAGTGGCAAAGCTATCCCTGTGAACCTAAAGCCTGTTCCATCCCGACATGATCGGGATGGGGCTCTATTCTTTTTTCTTGAGCATGATCTTTCCGAAAACCGGATTCCACTTTTCGGGATCATGCTCTACCGCGACAGGAAAGCCGCCACCGGGGCGGTGCGCAGCACCGTCCGCGTCACCCCGCCGAACAGCAGCTGGCGCAGCCAGGAATGGCTGTAGGCGCCGAGCACGAGCAGGTCCGCACCCGACTCGGCGACCCTGGTCTGGATGATGTCGTCGACCGAGGCGCCGCCTGACCTCAGCACCGAGACGCTGACGGTCGCGCCGTGCCTGGACAGCGAGGCGGCGATCTCTGCGCCGGCCGTTTCCGGCGCCTCGTCGAGCGTATCCGGCGGATCGATGACGACGATGTCCGTCTTCTCGGCCTCGATGATGAAGGGCAGGGCGTCGAAGGCCGCGCGCGCGGCTTCCTTGCTGCCGTTCCAGGCGAGCAGCACATGCTTGAAGCTGGTGACGAGGGGACCCAAATGCGGCACCACCAGCACCGGCCGGCCGGCATCGTAGACCAGCGTGTCGACGTCGGCGCTCGGATCGCTGCCCGATTCGCGCTGGGCGGCGATGATCAGGTCCGCGGTGCGAACGGTCGAGATGCCGGTCAGCGCACTGTCGCCGGAAAAACTCTCGAGGCTGCGCCACTCGAACGACAGGCCGGAATTCTCGATGCGCTTGTAAAAGGCGGCCTGCAACTTCTCGGCGCGCTCCCGGTTCATGTCGGCGGAAACCTGCAGGAACTCGGTGTCCGGAAAGCCGGTGGCCGAGGTGTAGGGCACGGGCAGCGCCTCGGCATGAATGCCGATTAGATGGCTCTGGAATCGGCTGGCCAGCGGGATCGCGCAGTCGAGGACGCGCTCGGCATCCTGTTCATTCTGCAATATGGCAACGATGGTCTTGAAGCGCATGGCAATCCCTCAGTTTTACGGCGATCCCACTCGTGACAAACGTCACTGCGCGATGCTGGTTCCGTCAGGCCGGCCGATCAACCCACTCTGCTTGCCCTGATCAAGCTCGCCACCATAGCCTCTACGTCGGCGCGTGCCGAGTCCAGCGCCGGCTGGCTGCGGGCCCGCACCACCAGTTCCGTCCAGAATTTGCCGTCGCCATATTTCGGGTAGGAGCCGATGATCGTGTCCGGATGCGCCTTCTGGATGTCGCCCAGCGGCCCGCCGATCAGGCCTTCGCCGAACGGGCATTCCACGGTTGCCGACAGCATTTTGGTGCCGGCCCGCAATGTCGGCACGACATTGTCGAGCATCGCCTGGAAAATCGCCGGCACGCCGGCCATGACATGGACGTTGCCGATGCGAAAGCCCGGCGCAACCGACACCGGATTGTCGATGTGGTCTGCCCCGCGCGGCATCCGCGCCATGCGCTTGCGCGCTTCGGTGTATTCGATGCCGCGGGCTGCATAGCTTGCTTCCAGCAGGGCGTAGGCCCTGGCGTCGTATTCGCATGGCACGCCAAAGGCCTTGGCAACCGAATCGGCGGTGATGTCGTCATGCGTCGGGCCGATGCCGCCGGTGGTGAAGACATAAGTATAGCGGGTGCGCAGCGCATTCACCGCAGCGACGATCTCGTCTTCCTCGTCCGCAACGATGCGCACTTCCTTCAGGTCGATGCCGATCGCGGTCATGATGTCGGCGAGGTGGCCGATGTTCTTGTCCTTGGTGCGGCCGGACAGAATCTCGTCGCCGATGACGAGCATGGCGGCGGTGACGATTTCGGTCATGACTAGCTCCGGCAAACGGGTCGCCTGAGATAGCGCGGCGGACGGCCGGCGGCAATGCCGCCAAACGACGGATCCACCTGTGCCACCTCCCTTGCAGTGGACCCTTCGGCGGGTGATGCTGCGTGCCGGTTTGGAGCCATGAGCAAGACATGCCGGTCTCGATTCTTCTATGGCTGCCCGGCGCGCTGCTTCTGCTGGCGCTCGTCGTGGCAGCCTATCCGATACTGGCGACGCGGCGGATCGCGGCGAAGGCCGAAAGGCTGGTGCCGGCCAGCGGGAAATTCATCGAGGTCGACGGCAATCGCATCCATTATGTCGAGACGGGCGAGGGGCGGCCGATCGTCTTCCTACACGGGCTTGGCGCGCAGCTTCATCAATTCGGCCACACGCTGTTCGGACGGTTCGGCCCGAATTATCGGCTGATCGCGCTCGACCGTCCGGGTTCCGGCTATTCGGTGCGGGCCAGCGGCGCCAGCGGACGGCTGCCCGAGCAGGCCGAGATCGTGCGGCGCTTTATCGAGGCGCTTGGGCTGGAAAAGCCTCTGGTCGTCGGCCATTCGCTGGGTGGCGCCATCGCGCTGACGCTGGCTGTCGAGTGTCCAGAGGCGATTTCCGGTATCGCCTTGCTGGCACCGCTGACCCATCTGGAGCCGGAGGTGCGCGAGAAGTTCGGCCCGCTATACGTCAGGTCGCCGCTGCGGCGGCGGATCATGGCGCATACGGTGGCGATCCCGGCGGCTCTCAAATATGCCGAAGCGACGCTTGCCTTCATTTTCGCGCCGCAGACCGCGCCGGCCGACTATATGGTCGAGGGCGGCGGCTGGTGCGGGCTGAGGCCAAGCCATTTCTATGCAACCTCGACCGACGTCGCGGCCATCGAGCACGACCTTGGCCGCATCGAACAACGCTATGGTGAGATCGCCATGCCAGCCGGCATTCTGTTTGGTGCTTCCGACATCGTCCTGGGGATCGATATCCATGGCTGGCCGCTGATGGAAAAGATCAGCGGGCTCGATTTCGAGCCGGTCGAGGGGCTTGGCCACATGCCACAATTCGTCGAGCCGGAACGGGTCGTCGCTTTCATCGAACGCATTGCCGACCGCGCATTTGCGCCGAAGTCCGACACTAGCAGCTGACACCCTCCGGGAAGCTCACGCATTCCTGACCATGCCGCCTATTCCTTCACGGCTCCGGTCATCGAGGAAACATAGTGCTCGACAAAGAACGAATAGAGCACCACGACCGGCAATGAACCGATCAGCGCTCCCGCCATCAGCGCCCCCCATTCATAGACATCCGAGCGCACCAGCTCGGTGAGCACGCCGACCGGCACGGTCTTGTTTTCGGACGACTGGATGAAGGTCAAGGCGTAGATGAACTCGTTCCATGACAGGGTGAATGCGAAGATGCCGGCGGAAATCAGCCCCGGCACCGACAGCGGCAGCACGATCTTGGTGAGGATCTGCCAGCGGCTCGCGCCGTCGATCAGCGCGCATTCTTCCAACTCGAACGGGATCGAGCGGAAGTAACCCATCAGCAGCCATGTGCAGAACGGGATCAGGAAGGTCGGATAGGTGAGGATGAGCGCGAACGGCGTGTCGTAAAGCCCAAGGTTGAACACCATCACCGACAGCGGAATGAACAGGATCGAGGGCGGTACGAGATAGGCGAGGAACACCGCGAGGCCGACCTGCCGCGCCCCGGAGAACCGCAAGCGTTCGATCGCATAGGCGGCGAACACCGCAGCCAGCAGCGAGAGCACAGTGGCAGCGGTCGAGATGATGATCGTGTTGAGCAGCCAGCCTGGATAGGATGTCTCGAAAAGAAGATAGTGGATATGCTCGAGCGTCGGATGCACCACCCAGAACGGATTGAAATTGGCGTAGTCGGTCATCTCGAGGTTGGGCTTAACCGCTGTGATCGTCATCCAGTAGAACGGAAACAACAGCACGATGACGAATATCAGCAGCGGCAGGTAGACCGTCACCACGCGGCGCGGCAAACTCTGCAGGTAGCCCATACCGCCTTCGTCGAGTTCCGGGCGTTTGCTCGTTTCGATCGCGGTCATGTCAATCTCCGCCGCCCTGCTGCCATTTGCGGCGCTGTAGGCCAAAATAGCTGAACAGGATCGCCGCCAGCAGGAACGGGATCATGGCGACTGCGATCGCGGCGCCCTCGCCAAGCTGGCCTCCGGAAATGCCGCGCTGGAACGACAGCGTCGCCATCAGATGGGTGGCGTTGACCGGCCCGCCGCGCGTCAGCACATAGATCAGCTGGAAATCGGTGAAGGTGAACAGCACCGAAAACGTCATGGTGATGGCGATGATCGGCGTCAGCAGCGGCAGCGTCACGTAACGGAACAATTGCCAGCGGCTGGCGCCGTCGAGCGTGGCGGCCTCGTAGAGCGACTGCGGAATCGTCTGCAGGCCGGCAAGCAGCGTGATCGCCACGAAAGGAATGCCGCGCCAGACATTGGCGGCGATGACCGAAGCCCGCGCATTCTCCGGGTCGCCGAGGAAATTGATGCGATGGTCGATCAGGCCCATTTCCATAAGTGCCCAGGACAGGATCGAGAACTGCGAATCGTAGATCCACCAGAAGGCGATCGCCGACAGCACCGTCGGCACCACCCAGGGCAGCAGGACGATCGCGCGGAAGAACGATTTGAACGGCAGATTCTGGTTGAGGATAAGCGCCAGCCAGAGGCCGAGCGCAAACTTCAGGATCGAGGCGCTGATCGTGTAGAGCAAGGTGTTGAAGACGGAGAGCCAGAAGACGGCGTCGTCCCACAGATATTCGTAGTTCTCAATGCCGATGAAGATGCCGGGGCGGCCGATGCGGGCATCGGTGAAGCCGAGCCAGACGCCGAGCCCGAGCGGATAGGTCAGGAAGACCAGCAGCAGTGCCGCCGCCGGCAGCATGAAGCCGAAGCCAAGCGCGTTATGACTTTCAGACACGAACGTCAAAATGCGCGACAGCGTCGACCGGCGTGGCTGAGCGGCAGCGGAGGTCACGGCCATGGGTCGGCTCCTCTAAGGTCTCATTGATCGGCCAGGCGGCCATGCGCGATTCGAAGCCGGGCAGCATGGCTGCCCGGCTGAATCCGGCTCAAACGCGATAGTAGCGGTTTGCGCGCTTCTCGGCTTCTTCCATCGCTTCTTGCGGCGTCGCCTGGCCGGTCACCGCCTTTGCGAACATGTCGACCAGCACATAGTCGGCCATGGTCGCCGCCGAGGCATAGCCGAGCGGGCCGGCATAGCCGTTGGGCCGCAGCGTCGCCGAGGCCTTGGCATAGGCGGCATTGTTAGGATCGGCCGTCCACACCGGGTTATTGTCGAAGGCTTTGAGCGTCTGGCAGCAATAGCCCGCCGAGGACGTGATCCACTTGGCCATTTGCGGTTCCTCGAACATGAACTGCAGGTAGGCCTTGGCGGCGTTGGGGTAGGGTGTGTAGTCGAAGATCACGGCCGTGGTCACCTGGAACAGCTCGACGGATTTCCCGACCGGGCCGATCGGCAGGTTGGTCGTGCGGATGTCCTTGGCCATCTCGGCCAGTTTCGGATCCTTGTCCTTGTTGACCTTGGCGGTGTTGTAGGCCGAAATGCCGTTGGCGATGACGCTCAATTCGCCGGCTAGGAAGGCGCGGTTGTTGTTGACGTCGAGCCAGCTTTCGGTACCGGGAATGAAGGTCTTGTAGAGCTCCTGCGCGTATTCGATCGCCTTCAGCGTCTCGGGGCTGTTGATCGTCACCTTGCTGCTCTCGTCGACCATTTTGCCGCCGTGGCTCCACAGCAGCCAGTGGGCGTAGTTGTTGCCGTCGCCGACGCCGTGGCCGTGCGTGAAGCCGGCCGGATGGCCCTTCGCCTGCAACGCCTTGCAAAGTTCGAGCAAGCCTGCCGTGTCCTTCGGAAATTCGGAGAAGCCGGCCTCCTTCACCCAGCTTTCGCGATAGACGATGGCATTGCCGATGGTCGCCAGCGGCAGGCCGAGGAACTTGCCTTGCCGCGTCGCATATTGGTGCGGTCCATCGTGCCAACCGTCATATTTCGAGCCGAGATATTCGCCCAGTTCCGTCACGTCGTGCAGCTTGTCGGGATATTGGTGCGGGTCGTCGAACCAGACGAACATCAGGTCCGGGCCCGAGCCGACATTGGCGGCGACCGCCGCCTTGGGACGGATGTCCTCCCAGCTTTCCTTGTCGACGCGGACCTCGACGCCGGTCGCTTCGGTGAAGCGCTTGGTGTTGGCCAGCCATTGATCCTCGTCGCCCTGCACGAAAGGCGACCAGCGCAGCAGCCTGAGCTTGGCGCCGTCCTCGGGCTTGTATTTCAACCCCTCCTGGGCAAAGGCGGGAGAACCGATGAGCCGGCTTCCCAAGGCTCCCGCCGCCACGCCGGCGGTGGTGCGGATCACGTCGCGTCTGCTGAATTTCATGCTCGCTTCCTCCTGCTTATTGTCCTTGCCGTCCTACTGCTCGATGGGTGTTTCGAACCGCTGTCCGGTTTTGCCGTGAAAGAGATGGATGAGGCCAGGCTCGGCCGTAAGCCGGATGGTTTCGCCCGGCGTGAAGGAATGGCGTTCCCGGAAATTGGCGACGATCTCCTCGCCGCCGGCGGTGCGGCCGATGAGCTGCACTTCGGACCCTGTCGGCTCGACCACCACGACGGTGACCGGAATGCCCTGATGGTCGGACAGCCGTAAATGCTCGGGCCGTATTCCCAGCACGACCGGCTCACCATTGCCGATGGAAAGTGCCGAGGCCAACGGGACCGAAATTCCGCCGGCGCCGCGAAACGACGGCGAGCCGTCGGTTACGATCTCGCCCCTGAGCATGTTCATGGCGGGCGAGCCGATGAAGCTGGCGACAAAAAGGTTGTTCGGCCGGTCGTAGAGTTCGAGCGGCGGCCCGATCTGCTCGACGATTCCGTCATGCATGACGACGATCTTGTCGGCCATGGTCATCGCCTCGATCTGGTCGTGGGTGACGTAGACCGTCGTCGTTTTCAGGCGCTGGTGCAGTTCCTTGATCTCGGCGCGCATCTGCACCCGGAGCTTAGCATCGAGATTGGACAGCGGCTCGTCGAACAGGAAGACCTGCGGATCGCGCACGATCGCCCGGCCCATGGCGACGCGCTGGCGCTGGCCGCCGGAAAGCTGGCGCGGATAGCGGTCGAGCAGCGGCACCAGTCCCAGGATCTCGGCCGCACGCCGCACGCCGGCATCGCTCTCCGTCTTGGGAACGCCCTTGAGCATCAGCGAAAACGCCATGTTCTCGGCGACCGTCATATGCGGGTAGAGCGCATAGTTCTGGAAGACCATGGCGACGTCGCGCTCCTTTGGCGCAACGTTGTTGACGACACGTTTGCCGATCGCAATCTGGCCGCGCGAGATCTTTTCCAGGCCGGCGATCATTCTGAGAAGGGTCGACTTTCCGCAACCCGAAGGACCGACCAGCGTGACGAACTCGCCGTCGTTTATATCGACGCTGACCCCGTGCAGGACCTCGACGTTCCCGAATGATTTGTAGACATCGCCGATTGCGACAGACGCCATCGATCTCCTCCCGATTGATTCCTGCAACGACTTCGAAGGAAACCGCTTTCCTGCCTGGCCCGCGACAGCGCCCAGGCTCCTCCCTGGTCACGCGCGATGTGAGACGGTAGCGCTACCAAACCGACCTGTAAAGCACGCCGGCATCACTGGGATATCGATACACCCTAATCCGAAACCTCGGTCTGCGGCCGATCGCGGCCGTCGGCGAGCTCGTCGTGCCATTTGCCGTCGGCGTCCTCGTACTGGATGCCGTCGGTGTTGCCGGCGACCTGCTGTTCGGCGGAAGCGATCTCGGCGGCGCGCAACGCGTCCTGATGGGTCGGGAACGTTTCGGAGAATGTCGAGCCGACCTTGTAGGCCCAGCCTCCGTCATGCTCGACGATCTTGTAGGTCAGTTTCGCCATGAAACCCTCCGGTTGAAAGCCCGTTGCCTCAATGCAGCCTGTCGTCGGCCAGTCTGTCGTCTGGCAGCCTGTCGTCTGCGACCAGCACGTCCGATTCCCTGGCGGCTTCGATCAGTGCCCGGCGCGCATCCGCCGTCGAACGATAACCTTCCAGCACTTTTAGGCAAGTGTCGAGGGCATCACGATGACGGGGCCCGCGATTGAGCGGCCAGATCGTCATCAGGCACTCCGCCGCCTCCTGGGCGCTGCGGATGTGGCGATACTTGCCGACATGGCCGAGTTCGACCACGACCGGCTTTTCAAATGGCTTGCTGTCCATCATCGCCGCCAACGCGGAGCGGCCGATTTGGTTGCAACTGCTATTTTAGCTCAGGCGAAAATAGCTCAATAGCCGCAGTCATTGCGCAGCCAGCGCGCATTCGCCCAGCCGGTGCGGCCGCCGAAATCGACCTGGTACCAGTTTCCGCGGCGGTCGAAGATCTCGGTTTGGTCGCCGTTGAACAATTGCCCGATCATGCGTGACGACGAGTTCGGTCGGGCTCGAACGGCGAGAAAGCCGCTTCCCGTTGCCAGATTGTAGTGCCTGGAAAGTCCGTGCACCGTACCTTCGCAATATTGCGCCCCGGCCGGCGTCGATGCGCCGAACGACAGCCCGGCCAAAACCGCGGCGGCGGCCGCAATGGAAATCCCCCTGAACGACATGTCTCTGCTCCCCCCAACCCGCCGCGCCCAGCCGCGGCCGGCCACTCTACACCGGCAGTGGATCAATGCGAAGCTGTGCTGGCCCGTCCAGCGAGACGAACCCGGCGTCAGTTCGCCGCCTTCATCCAGTGCTGCATCGTCGTCACCGAGCGGGCAAGCTGCGGCGCCGGGTGGATTTTTTCGCCGAAGGTGGCCGCGGCGCGCCAGCCCCAGCGCGGATCGGCAAGGAAGGCGCGCGCCAGCGCCACCATGTCGGCGCGGCCGTCGGCAACGATCGCCTCGGCCTGTTTCGGATCGTCGATAAGGCCGACGGCCCGCGTCGGGATGCCGACGGCCTTGCGCACCGCTTCGGCCAGATGCACCTGGTAACCGGGCCCGGACGGCAACTTCTGCAACGGCGAATTGCCGCCGCTCGAGCAGCAGAGATAGGCGACGCCGGCTTCCTTCAGCGCTTTTGCCACTTCGATCGCATCCTCGACCTCGAAGCCGCCATCGACCCATTCCTTGATCGACAGACGCGCGCCCAGCATCAGCCTGGGCACTGCCTTCTTCACCGCCTTGGCGATCTCGACGGCGAAACGCATGCGGTTTTCCAGTGAGCCGCCCCAGCGGTCGGTGCGCCGGTTGGAGAGCGGCGACAGGAACTGGAAGATCAGATAGCCATGCGCGGCATGCAACTCGATGAAGTCGAAGCCGGCCCGCTCGGCCCGCCGGGCCGCTTCGGCGAAGCGTTCGATGATTTGCAGGATCTCGGCGTCCTCCAGCGCCCGCGGCACCTGCCAGCCGGTGTCGTAGGCGATCGCCGAGGCCGACACGATCGGCCACGGGTCCTGATCGGCGCTTAGCGGGCCGCCGCCCTCCCAGGGTTCGCGGTTGGAGGCCTTGCGGCCGGCATGGGCAAGCTGCGTGCCGAATTTCGTGCCCGGTGCGGCGACACGCTTGGCTGCATCCAGGGTGCGCCGGGCGGCCGCCTCGTTGTCCTCGGAATAGAGGCCGAGGCAGCCGTGCGAGATGCGGCCGCGCCGCTCGACATCGGTCATTTCGACGGTGACCATGCCGGCGCCCGACATCGCCAGGTTCATCCAGTGATAAAGGTGCCAATCGCTGGCCGAGCCGTCCTCGGCCGAATACTGGCACATCGGCGCGACGGCGATGCGGTTGGGGAAGGTGAGGCCGTCGAGGGTGATCGGCTGGAAAAGCGATGAGGTCATAAAAAACTCCGCGAAGGGTTGCCGCTATTTATGCAGCCGATTGTGCCAGCGCCAGACACGAGACGGTGAACCGGTGCTCTGGACCAATAGCTGGCCGGATTGCACGAACGGGCGTCCGCGGCTACGCCTTGCCGCGGCAGCAGGGAGTCCACCATGGAAGATCGCATTCGCATCCGCTCTGAGGAAGTCCTTTCCGACGAATGGGCGGTTTTGAAAAAGACCGTCTTCGACTACCGCCGGCGCGACGGCAAATGGGAAACGCACACCCGCCAGACCTACGATCGCGGCGACGGCGCGGTGATCCTGCCTTTCGATCCGGAGCGCTCGACGGTGCTTCTGGTGCGGCAGTTCCGCTATCCGGCCTATGTCACCGGCCACAAGGAGCCGCTGATCGAGGCCTGTGCCGGCCTGCTCGACGAAGACGATCCCGAAACCTGCATCCGCAAGGAGGCCGAGGAGGAACTCGGCTACCGGCTGAAGGACGTGCAGCGGCTGTTTTCGCCCTATATGAGCCCCGGCAGCGTGACCGAGCGGCTCTGGTTCTTCGTCGCCCGCTATTCGCCCGCCGACCGCATTTCCGACGGCGGCGGCGCCCACGACGAAGGCGAGGACATCGAAGTTTTGGAAATGCCGCTCGACGAGGCGCTGGCCGGTATCCACGACGGTCGGATCATCGACGCCAAGACGATTATCCTGATCCAGCATTTGAAGCTGAACCCGATCGGGAGGTGAGGCGGCCAGAACCGGGTCGAGCGCCTGGTCTCCAGTTACGAAACTAAAAACGAAGACCAATCTGGTGCGGACGACGGGAATCGAACCCGTACGATCAGAGATCGAGGGATTTTAAGTCCCTTGCGTCTACCAATTCCGCCACGTCCGCAGGCCAGTCCTTTTCAGATGCCGGGCAGGGGCCGTCAAGCCGTCTTCTGCGGTCGCGGGTTGGTGGCGCGGCCCATGGATGCATCGAGAGCTCCGAGTCGAAGCCGTAGCGGTTCTGAGTGTCGACTGCGAAAACCGAGACAAACCGGCTAAAACAAAAAACCCGCCTTTGCGGGCGGGTCATCGGTACGAATCAGTACCATACCCAAATTAGTAGCATAGCTGCCGGCACAAAGCAAGAACAAAGTTGCCTGTCAGCGTTGAATCGCCGCTTCATTTCTCAGCTTGGGTTCCTCGCCCCCACGAAAGTGGGGGAGAGGTGGCTCGGCGAAGCCGAGACGGAGAGGGGGACCGCGCTCTATGAAAGGCCCCCTCTCCGGCCCCGTCGCGGCCACCTCTCCCCCGCTTCGCGGTGGGCGAGGAACCCAGGTCTTGAGAGGTCGGCGCCCGACCCCCTCTGTCGCCTTCGGCGACATCTCCCCCACTTTGGGTCCCCTTTTGGGGGGAAATGGCAGTTTCGCCGTCCGCGCTTACTTCCTCGCTGGTCAAAATCCTCGCGGCTTGGCACAGTCGGACAAAGAGGAGCCTGTTGATGCCGAAGACCGCCAGTGCGACGAAACCAAAACCCTGGGCCGAGATGGCGACGCATCTGGTCGATGTCGCCATGGGCCGCAAACCCGCCGATCTCGTCATCCGCAACGGGCGCTGGGTCAACGTTCATTCCGGCGAGATCATCGCCGGCACAGACATCGCCATCGCCGGCGGCCGCTTTGCCTATTGCGGGCCGAATGCCAGCCATGCCATCGGCCAGGGCACCAAGGTGGTCGATGCCGGTGGCCGCTATCTGGTGCCGGGGCTTTGCGACGCGCATATGCATGTCGAGAGCGGCATGGTGACGGTGACGGAATTCTGCCGCGCGGTGATCCCGCACGGCACCACCTCGATGTTCATCGATCCGCATGAGATCGCCAATGTGCTCGGCCTGCCGGGCGTGCGGCTGATGCATGACGAGGCCGTCGCCATGCCGGTCAACGTGCTCGTGCAGATGCCGTCCTGCGTGCCCTCCGCCCCGGGGCTCGAGCATGCCGGCGCCGAGCTGACCGTCGCCGACGTTGCCGAGGCGATGACCTGGGAGAACATCATCGGGCTCGGCGAGATGATGAATTTTCCCGGCGTCGCCGCCAACGATCCGGTGATGTCGGGCGAGATCGCCGCGACGGTGAGGGCCGGCAAGACCGTCGGCGGGCATTATGCCTCGCGCGATCTGGGCCTGCCGTTCCATGGCTATGTCGCCGGCGGCCCGGAGGATGACCACGAAGGCACGCGCGCCGAGGACGCCATCGCCCGCGTCCGCCAGGGCATGAAGGCGATGCTGCGGCTGGGCTCGGCCTGGTACGACGTGGCATCACAGATCAAGGCGGTGACCGAGAGCGGCCTCGACCCGCGCAACTTCATCCTGTGCACCGACGACAGCCATTCCGGCACGCTGGTGCACGAAGGCCATATGGACCGGGTCGTGCGCCACGCCATCAGCCAGGGCTTGAAGCCGGTAACCGCGATCCAGATGGCGACGCTCAACACCGCCCAGCATTTCAAGCTGGAGCGCGAAATCGGCTCGATCGCGCCGGGTCGGCTCGCCGATCTGCTGATCGTCTCCGACCTCGCCGAAATGACCATCGACGAGGTCTATGGCCGCGGCGTCAGGCTGGCCAAGGGCGGCAAGCTCGAGATCGACATTGCGGCCTACGACTATCCGAAGACAGCGAAAAACACCGTCAAGCTCGGCAAGAAACTCAAACCCGGTGATTTCGACATCGCGGCACCCATGGGCGCCAACGAAGTGCGGGTGCGCGTCATCGGCGTCATCGAGAACCAGGCGCCGACGCGGGCGCTCGAGGCCGATCTGCCGGTTGAAGAGGGGCTGGTCGCCATGGACCGCCGCAACGACGTCTGCCAGATAGCGCTGGTCGAGCGCCACAAGGGCACCGGCGGCGTCACCAACGCCTTTGTCTCCGGCTTCGGCTATATCGGCGACTGCGCCATGGCCTCCAGCGTGGCGCACGATGCCCACCACATTATCGTCGTCGGCACCAACAAGCAGGACATGGCGCTGGCCGTGAACCGGCTGGGCGAGGTCGGCGGCGGCGTTGTGCTGTTCTCCAAGGGTAAGGAGCTGGCGCTGGTCGAAATGCCGATCGCCGGCCTGATGTCGGACGAGCGCGCCGAAATCGTCGCCGCCAAGGCGGACAAACTCAGCGATGCCATGCGGCAGATGGGCTGCTCGCTGAACAACGCCTACATGCAGCACTCGCTGCTGGCGCTGGTCGTCATCCCGGAGCTCAGAATTTCCGATGTCGGCCTGATCGACGTGACGACGTTTCGGAAGGTCGATCTGTTCGTTTAGCGCCGTCGTGCGGAACTTTTGAGGCTGGAGGGACAGCGCCCCCCTCTGTCCTGCCGGACATCTCCCCCACGAGGGGGGAGATCGGACGTCACCTCGGTTTTCGCCAATCTTCCTCGTCGCAAAAATTGAGCAGAGCGCTGAAGCTGCCAATCTCCCCCCAAGTGGGGGAGATGTCCGGCAGGACAGAGGGGGGCGCGAAGGATTGCTACTTATGCCCGGCAGCCCACGCCGTTGCTCACCCGCCGGTGGCGATGGTCAGCACCTTGAACGGCGTGGTGATGACGATCTCGGCGACCGAGCCGACGGCCTTGCCGAGGCCCTGGCCGAGATTGTCGAGCTGGGCCGGCGCGGTTTCTTCGGAGGCGAGGCCCGCCGGGGCGCGCAGGCGGTCGCCGAGCAGCTGCACCAGAAACGGGTTGTCGGCGAACTTGGCGTGGTTCAGCCGGTCGCCGCCCTTTGTCTTGGTCAGGTCGACCACCGAGACGCCATAGCTGGCGAGGTCGGCCGCGTCGCCATAGTCGCCGACGCGCGGCTTGTCGCCGGAGATCATGGTCGACAGTCTGAGCGCCCGGTCGTCGCCCGAAAGCAGCACGGCGAACGGCTTGTCGGGCTTGCCGTAGCGGATCATCTGCTTCTTGAACACGTCGACGTCGATGTCGGGCGAGGCCAGGATGACGTAGCCGAGCTTGCCGCCGAGGTCGCGGTCGCCGGTGATGGCAAGCTGGCGCAACGCTTCCATCGTCACCCAGGTCCCCATCGAATGGGCAATGATGTCGATGCTCTTGGCGCGGCTCTTGGCGAGCATGCGCAGCGTCGCTTCGAGATCGTCGCGCGCCGCATTGGCGCTTTCCTTGTCGTAGATGTAGCCGGTCGTCTTGCCGCTCGATGCCCACGAAAACAGCACCGGCGTTCCCGGGTATTTGGTGTCGTGCGCGATCTGCGTCAGCCGGTAGATGCCGTCGTCGAAGCCGTTGTTGAAGCCGTGCACGAAAACCAGCGCGCGGTCGCCGCGCATCGCGATGTCGGCGCCGACCGCCTTGGCGAATTGCGGGGCGCCTTCGTAGAAGGTGACGCCGGTCGCCGTGAAATCCTTCGCCGGATTGCTGTTGGCCGAGCCCTTGACCCGCTCGATGGCGCCGAGCTGGTGGATTTTGGGCACCGTCACCTCGACGCTGGCAAAGCTGGTGGTCGGCGAACGGTCGCCGTCGAACACCTGCCGGGGCTCTTTCGTTGCCCTTTGCCGGGTTGTGGCGACGAAGATCTTGTGCGTTGCCGCAATGTCGGAAGCAGGTACGGTGATCGTCGTCTTGTTGAGCAGGTCATGCGTGTTCTGGCCGGCGCAGCCGGTAACCGCGAGCGCGAACGCAACGACGAGAAAGATCTTCGAAGGCACGATCACGCGGGCTCCCGCAAAGGCGACGTCGAGCCGGAGACGTCTTGGCCTATTCGATAGAGGCAGAGGCCGGCACGGTCCAGTTCAAACTGTCCCGATGGCGCGGCAAGGGTCAACAATGACGGCCGTGCAATGCAGCTATTGTCCGACCGAGGCGATGCGGTCTGTCACTTCGCGGTCACTGGCAAACCCGTCATCCTCGCGCAGCTTCTGGCCGATCAACTGCACCAATTCCGGATTGTCGGCGAATTTGGTGTGGTTGAAGCGGTCGGCGCCCTTGACGCTGGAAAGGTCGACGACCGACACGCCATAGCTGGCGAGGTCGGCAGCATTCTTGTAGTCGCCAACGCGCGGCCGCGAACCGGCGATCAGGCCCGATAACCTTAGCGCCCGGTCGTCGTCGGAGAGCAGCAGGATGAACGGCTTGTCCGGCTTGCCGTAGCGGCGCATCTGGCTCTTGAACACGTCGACGTCGATGTCGGGCGAGGCCAGCACGACGTCGCCGAGCTTGCCGCCGAGATCGCGGTCGCCGGTAATGGCGAGCTGGCGCAGCGCCTCCATGGTAACCCAGGTCCCCAGCGAATGGGCGACGATGTCGATGCGCCGCGCGCCGGTCTGCGCCAGCATTCTCAAGGTCACTTCCAGCTGGTCGCGGGCAACGCTGGCGCTTTCCTTGTCGTAGACGTAGTCGGTGGTCTTGGCGCCCGACGCCCAGGAAAACAGCACCGGCGTGCCCGGATAGCCGGAATCATGGGTGATCTGGGTGACGCGGTAGACGGCGTCGTCGAAGCCGGTGTTGTAGCCGTGGACGAAGACCATGACGCGGCCGCCGCGCGCCGCGATGTCGGCGCTGAGCGCGCTGGAGAATTTCGGCTGGGTGTCGTAGCCGACGACCTCGGAAGCCATGAAGTATTTGGCCGGATCGTCCGACTTGCCGCGCGAGCGCCGCTCGATCTGGCCTGTCTTGTGGATGCCGGGGACGGTGACGTTGACGCGGGCATAGTTCAGCGTCGCCGACCGCTCGCCGTCGAAGACCTTGTTGGGATCGTCGGAGCGCTTGCGCGTGGTGGCGATGAAGATCGAGTGGTTGCCGGCGATTTCCGTCACCGGCACCGCCATCATGGCGCTGCCGAGCAGTTCCTCGGTTTGGCGGCCGCCGCAGCCGGCGAGCAGCGCGGCAAGAACAATGATGCAAATTGTCTTCAAGGGCACTTAAGCAATTCCACTCCGGCCTAACCAAAGGCCCATCCACCTCCGCCGCACCTCCCGGACAGGCGAAGTGCGGCAGAAGTAAGTCGCAGGCGCCGAAATGCGCTCAGCGCCTCGCGACTGCCATCGCACTGTTGCGCGAAAGCCAGAACGGCGGCAGGAAGGCCGGAATGTTGGAAAAGGGCAGCACTTCCGGCTTCAGCCTTATGCCGAGCACGTCGGTCATGAAGGCGCGGCGCGCCTCGATGCGGCGCCAGGCTTCAGGATAGCGCGCGGCGATCTCTTCGCGCAGCGCCTCGTCGGCCAGCGCGATGCCGTCCTCGATGTTGGTGGTGAAGTAATCGGTGCCGGTCGCCGGGATGATGTCGACCTGCAAGGCCATGCCCGACTTCAACCTGATGTCGGAGCCGGAAAATACCGGCGAATGCATCCATTCGTCGATATGGACGAGATGGCCGGGATTGAGCGACACGCCAAAGAACGGATCGCCGATGCGCTTGTGCACCGCTTGCCACAACGCGCCGCCGGGAACGCCGATGCCGACCGTCTCATACCAGTCGACGACGGCGCAGAAATAGGGCGCGACCAGCCTCTCGACATAGTCCTGGATGCCCCTTGGAAGCTCGGCCGCGTCCTCGACCAGAAAACCGGCGCGGGCGTTGAGTGAGCCATGGATGCCATAGGCCATGGTGATCGGGTCGCCGCGCTTGATGACGTCAAGACGCGGGCTTGGCAGGCCATAGGGCGCCCGCCTGCCGGCCGACAGCATCGGGTGACAGCATTGCGGCAGGCCGTTGATGCCCATCAGCCGCGCCGCCTGCAATTCGGTCATGCCGGGTTCGATGCCTTGCAGCACATTGCGCAGGCCTTGCGAGGAATAGGTCGCGGCGAATTCGAACGCCGCCAGCTGGTCGGCCTCGTTGATGGCGCGCAGGCCGTCGGCAGGGTTCATCAAAAGGTTCGCCGCGTTGACGACCACGCCCCTATCGCCGGCAAGGCTGCGCAACGTGTCGGCGATGAAGGACGGCAGGTCGAGCGTCGTTTCGCCAAAACCGACATCGCCGGGGCCGAACGGCTTCCAGCCGATGGCGCCGATGCGCAGGCCGGCTTTCAGGCCGCAATCCACGAGGATGTCGGCCAGCGCTTGCGAGCGGTCGCGCGGCTGCGCCGGCAGCGAAAACGTCTGGTAGAGCACGCGCTCGTACGGCCCGTCGCAGATCTCGGCATAGCCCCAGCCCTCATTGCCGACCAGTAATTTCGGCGGCTTGCCGGCAACGATGACCAGCAGCGTCTCCTCGAAGCGCGGATCGTAGCCGCAGAGATAGGCGACATTGGCCGCATGTTCGCGGTCGCCATAGACGACGAAGGCATCGAACCCGCCGCGCGCGACCAGTGCCGCTATGCGGACCTCATAGGTGGCGCGCGTAACCAGCGGCATCACCGTCGGCTCGCCGAACTCTGGCAGCGACACGGTTTTCTGGGCCACCGATGCGACAGGCATGAACAGACGCTCCTAACGGCCAACGCGGTTTTGGGAATACCCTTTCGGGGTGGCCGGACAATGGCTTCGCGAGGCCGGATATGCAATAGCGGGACCGAATTCGGCTAGCTGTGGGGTGCTCTTGCCATGACCAGTTTCTCCTCTCGCGTCGCTGCCGCCGCTGCCGCGATCCGCGAGATCTTTCCGGAAACACCGCTGCAGGAAAACGACTATCTGTCGAAGAAGACCGGCGCGCGGGTGCTGCTGAAGCGCGAGGACCTGACGCCGGTGCGATCCTACAAGATCCGCGGCGCCTTCAACTTCTTCCGCAAGACGCTCGCCGCCGGCAACGCTGCCGAGCTGTTCGTCTGCGCCTCGGCCGGCAATCACGCGCAGGGCTTTGCCTTCGTCTGCCGCCATTTCGGCAAAAAGGGCGTCGTCTTCATGCCGGTGACGACGCCGCAGCAGAAGATCGACAAGACGCGGCTGTTCGGCGGCGAATTCGTCGAGATCAGGCTGGTCGGCGATTTCTTCGACGACTGCTACCGCGCGGCACTCGAATTCACCGAGACTGCCGGCGCACACATGGTGCCGCCTTTCGACCACAAGGACATCATCGAAGGGCAGGCGACCGTCGCCTACGAGATATCGGGCCAGATGCCCGGCGCGCGCATGCCGGATATGGTCATGCTGCCGGTCGGCGGCGGTGGCCTGGCCGCCGGCGTCACCCATTATTTCGCCGACCAGCAGCGTGAAACACGCTTCGTCTTTTGCGAGCCGGCCGGCGCACCGAGCCTGAGCGAGAGCCTCGCCACCGGAAAGCGGGTCAAGCTCGCCAAGGTCGACAATTTCGTCGACGGCGCGGCGGTGGCCGAGATCGGCCGCGAGCCGCTGCGCCACCTCAAGGAGTTTGCCGCCGATACCGTGCGGCTGATCCCGGAAAACCGGCTCTGCGCAACCATGATCGAAATGCTCAATGTCGAAGGCGTCGTGCTGGAGCCGGCCGGCGCGCTGGCGATCGACGCGCTCAAGGATTTTTCCAGGAAGGAAATCAGGGGCAAGACCATCGTTGCCGTGGTGTCAGGCGGCAATTTCGATTTCGAGCGGCTGCCCGATGTGAAGGAACGGGCGCTGCGCTTCGAGGGCTTGAAGAAATACTTCATCATCCGCTTTCCGCAGCGGCCCGGCGCGCTGCGCGATTTCCTCGAATTGCTAGGTCCCGACGACGACATCGCCCGCTTCGAATATCTGAAGAAATCGGCGCGCAATTTCGGTTCGGTGCTGATCGGCATCGAAACCAAGGACCGCCGCAATTTCGACCTGCTCAAGGCGAATTTCGATGCCGAGAGCGTCCATTACCAGGACATCACCGACAACGAGACGCTCGCCGGGTTCATCATATGAGCAGCAACGATCTTCCGAACGCTCCGGCGAAGGTTTTTATCGCGCTGTTTTCCGGCATCAACGTCGGCGGCAACCGCATCGTCAAAATGGCGGAACTCAGGTCATTTTTCGAGCAGCTCGGCTTCTCCGATATCGCCACCTATGTGCAGAGCGGCAACGCCGTCTTCCGGTCGCCAGATTGCGATGCGGCGATGCTGACCAGGCGGTTGGAAGCGGAATTCGAGAAGAAATGGGGGTTCCATTCGCGCATCATGGTGCGCGATCTCGGCTGGCTCGAGCGGCTGGCGGTGGACAATCCCTATCCGGAAGTGGCCGGCGAGCCGACGAAGCTGCACGCCTATGCGCTGGAGCGCCAGCCGACCGCCGAGGAGGTCGCCCGGCTGGCGGAAAAATGCACCGGGCCCGAACGCTTCGAGGTCAAGGGCGACGTGCTCTACCTGCATGCGCCTGATGGGCTCGCCAAATCGGTGTTTGCCAATCTCATCCCGCGGGTTCTGAAGGTGCCTGGCACGGCGCGCAATTGGCGCACCGTGCTGATGCTGCTCGAGATGGCCAAGGCCGGCGGTTGAGGTCGTCTACGCGGCCGGAGCGCGTTTCCAGTCGAATGCCAGCTCTTCACGGAAGGCGAAGCGCTTGATGTGCTCGGCAACGACCGTTTCCAGGCGCTCGAGCGAGCCGGCTTCATCGGTCGTCACCGCAATGTGCAGCGCAGCCTGGTCGGCATCGAGAACCGTGCGGCCGAGCGTCAGATCGATAGTGCCGTGGTTCGCGTCGAATTCGACTGGAAACTTGTGCGCCCAATGTTTGCACAGCTGCTGCAGATAGCGGCTGGCATGTTCGGTGGCGACGTCGACATGGCTGGTCGGCATGAATGAATTCTCCTGGGGAATGCGGACGCGAAAACCGAACCAGGGCCCGTCGACGTCCGTTCAAGATGGCGTGATCGGCTACCAGCTGCCGGTGTTCGGCATCGACGCCCACGGCTCGGCCTTCGGCTTTGCCGGACCTTTCTGCAACAGCTCGATCGAGATGCCGTCCGGCGATTTGACGAACGCCATGTTGCCGTCGCGCGGCGGCCGGTTGATGGTGACGCCATTGTCCATCAGCCGCTGGCAGGTGGCGTAGATGTCGTCGACCTCATAGGCGAGATGGCCGAAATTGCGGCCACCCTTGTAGTCTTCCGGATCCCAATTGTAGGTCAGCTCGACCAGCGGCGCCTTTTCGGAGATGCCGCTCTGCTCGTCTTCGGGCGCTGCGAGAAAGATCAGCGTGTAGCGGCCTTGCTCGTTTTCGTGGCGGCGCACTTCCTTGAGGCCAAGCTTGTTGCAGTAGAAATCGAGCGAGGCATCGATGTCGGCGACGCGGACCATGGTGTGCAGATAGCGCATGATTTCCTCCTTATGTTGCGTTGCGGCGCAACATAGGGGCGGCCCGGCCAAAGGGCAATCGGCCGCGCTTGCCGGCGCCGGCAAACGGCAAATCTGCTATTCCTGTATGGAACCGTGAAAAAAGGCACGTCAGGTCTTGCACACACCGGAAGCCGCGGTGTTAATCTGATACCAAGAATCAGTTGCAGTGTTTCTTGAAAAAAGGGGGCGTTCTTATGGGGGAAAAGGCCTCTTTCATGGGGCGGGACGGGGCCGGTAACGATGCGTTGAAGCGGGATGAGAGCGCCGATACGGCCGATCTCGTCGAAATCGCCGGCGCCATCAAATGGTTCGACGTGGCCAAGGGCTACGGTTTCATCCTTCCCGATGATGGTACTTCGGGCGACATCCTCCTCCATGTGACATGCCTTCGAAAGGACGGTTTTCAGACCGCCCTGGAAGGCGCCCGCGTCGTCTGCCTGGTCAAGCAGGGCGAGCGCGGGCTGCAGGCCTTCCGCGTGCTCTCGATGGATGTCTCCACGGCGGTGCATCCGGCGGAGATGCAGGAGCAGCGCACCCATGTCGCGGTGACGCCGGAAAGCGGCCTCGAACGGGCGCTGGTCAAATGGTTCAACCGCACCAAGGGGTTCGGCTTTCTGACCCGAGGTGAGGGCACCGAGGACATTTTCGTCCACATGGAGACGCTGCGCCGCTACGGCATCACCGAACTCCGGCCGGGCCAGGTGGTGCTGGTCCGCTTCGGACGCGGCGACAAAGGCCTTATGGCTGCCGAAATTCACCCCGATATGGGTACCTTGCCGGTCTCGCATTAGTTCCGGTCGAGGATTTCATATGGCTCACAGGAACCGGCTGACGGCGGGCGCGCTATGCGCCGGGATTTTCCTCATCGTCGCCGCAAGTGCGTTCTTCTATTTTCAGCAACCGAGTTCGGCCGACGGCAAGGCGATGATCCTTCCCGTCGATCCGGTGCCGCTGGTCGCGGTGACGAAGGCCGGCGAGCGTTCTTTTTCCGTCGAAATCGCCGACACGCCCGCCGAGCGCGAGGCTGGCCTGATGTTTCGCCGCCACATGGCCGACAATCACGGCATGCTGTTCGTCTTCGGTGCGCCGCAGGATGTGAGCTTCTGGATGAAGAACACGCCGATGCCGCTCGACCTGATCTTCGTCGGCCAGGACGGCCGGATCCGGGCGATCAAGCAAGGCGAGCCGCAGTCGGAGGCGATCATCTCGCCGGACGAGCCGGTGCGCTTCGTACTCGAGCTCAAGGCAGGCACCGCCGCCAAAAAGGGCCTTAAGGACGGCGACCTGCTGCGCCATCCGGCCATCGGCACGGCGCCCGGGCCGGCCATGCCGCCGCCCGACAAGGGCGATGCGCCGAATGTCGATTCCGACTGAACGGGCAGGATCTTCGGCCGATGCAGTTCTTCTCCCATGACGGTTTCGACCTTGCTTTCCTTGACCGCCAGCCGGCATCGGGGCAGGGCGATCCGATCCTGATGATCCACGGCTTCGCCTCGAGCCATTACGTCAACTGGGTGTCGCCCGGCTGGTTCAAGACGCTGAACGATGCCGGCTACCGTGCCATCGCCTTCGACAATCGCGGCCATGGCTCGTCGTCAAAGAGCTATGACGAAGCCGACTACACGCCGGCAAAAATGGCGTCGGACGCGGCAGCGCTTTTGAACCATCTCGGCATCGAACGCGCTCATGTCATGGGTTATTCGATGGGCGCGCGCATATCGGCCTTCCTGGCGCTCTCCGACCCGGACAAGGTGGCGACGCTGGTCTTCGGCGGTCTCGGCATCGGCATGGTCGACGGCGTCGGCGACTGGGATCCGATAGCCGACGCCCTCCTGGCCAAGGATCCCGCAGGCACCAGAGACCCGCGCGGCCGCTCGTTCCGCGCCTTCGCCGACCAGACCCGCAGCGATCGCCGGGCGCTCGCCGCCTGCATCGCCACCTCGCGCGAATTGCTGAGCGAGGCCGATCTTGCCCGCATTGCCCAGCCGACGCTGATCGCCGTCGGCACCAAGGACGACATCGGCGGCTCGCCGGATGAACTCGCCGCGTTGATGCCCAACGCCAGGGCCTTTCACATCAAAGGTCGCGACCACATGCTGGCGGTCGGCGACAAGACCTTCAAGCAGCGCGTGCTGGAGTTTTATGCCGAGCATCCGCTTTGATGGATGGCTCCCCAAAGGCGGCCATTGGGCCTGAAGCTGGGGTTCTTAGCGGTTTTGCAACGATACAGGACTAAATAAGCGTGACGCGCGGATCGGTTCAACTCCGCCACGCGCTAAACAGGGTTGGGGGTACGATGGTACAATGGGGAAGAAGCGACGCCGCTTTGCCGGGCGTCGTTACGAAAAGCACGTTCGGCGAATGGTCCGTTGTTCTAGCGCTGGCCGCATTGGCGACAGGGGCGATTGCGATCACCGCGTTGATAGCAATGCCGAGCGACGCCTCCCCACTGCTCCAGAACAGTGCGACGGGCTTCTTCGCTGCGGTATTTTTCCTGGCCGGGCCTTTGGCACATCTTACCGGCGCGGTCTTCGGGCTGATGGCGCTTGGGCGCCCAAACGACAATCGTGTGCTCGGCCTGGCTGGCATCGTGATCAACGGCGCGTCGCTGGCGGCCGGGGTGTTCATGCTGTGGGCAATGGCATCGACTTTTGGCGCATTCACCTGATCTCATTTCGGGCAAATCTCCGGACGCAAGCGGCCGACGCGTCGGGCTATGATCCGCCTTGGTCATTGCCAAGCGCCTTGAGCGACCGCGCCATGTTTTGCCGGGCCTGGGTTTCGAAGCGCAGGCGGAATTCTTCGCTATGGAAGATATGCGGGCGGGCGAGGAAGCCCTTCAGGACTGTGGCACGGCCGGCCCGCCACATCGGCTCATCGACCCACTGATATTCGCGGCGGACCGCCTGTTCGTAAGCGTCGAACACGTCAGGCGCAGCACCCAGGATCGCCAGGTCCATGTCGAGGAACAGCGCCGCGTCACGAACCGAATGCTGGTCGCCAAGGGGCGGCAATTCGTGGCCGGCGGTCGCAGTGATCATCGCCGCGATGCGGCCGATGCGTTGTGCGTCGGCGCGGCCGGCGAGCTTCTCCACGGCAAGTGCAGCGCTCCTCGCCTCATTGTCCTTGCCGCGGCTGTCGTAGATCGCGTCGTGGAACCAGATCGCCGCTTCGACTGCTTCAGGATCATGCAGCAACGCCCTGTAATCATTGGCCAGCGCCAGCATCGCCTCGATGTGGCCGAGGTCGTGGTAGTGGCGGTCCCCGGCCTTGTAGAGCGCGGAAAGCTCGCGCTTCAGGGTCTCGTCCATCAAGGTTGCGTTTTCCATGACTGCTTGAAATTCCGCCAACCAAATCCATTTGACGAAGCACTAAGGAAAATTGAGTTCACCCGTGCTATGATCTGGCTTATAGGTGCGGCCGGAGAATAGGCAAGCCGCCAAGCCGAGACATTGGATGGCCGAGACATTGGATGGCCGGAGACATCAGATGAACAGCGTTACGATTTCCCGTCCCACCAGGGTGCAGCCGGTAGATCCGATCTGGCGTTCGATCCGCGACGAAGCGATGGAAGCGGTCAACCGCGATCCGCTGCTGGCGGCGTTCCTTTATTCGACCATCCTCAATCAGGAAAACCTGGAAGAAGCGGTTATCCACCGGCTGGCCGAGCGCCTCGCCCACCAGGACATCGGCTCCGACCTCATCCGCCAGACATTCAAGGCGATGGCGGCCGACGACAAGGACTGGTCGACGACGGTGCGCGTCGATATCCAGGCCTATTACGACCGCGATCCGGCCTGCGACCGCTTCATCATGCCGGTGCTCTACTTCAAGGGTTTTCATGCCATCCAGACGCACCGGCTGGCGCATTGGCTGTGGAACCAGGGCCGCCAGGATTTCGCGCTGTATCTGCAGAGCCGGTCGTCCTCGGTGTTCCAGACCGACATCAATCCGGCAGCCCGCATCGGCAAGGGCATCTTCCTCGACCACGCCACCGGCCTCGTCGTCGGCCAGACGGCGGTGATCGAGGACGACGTGTCGATCCTGCACGGCGTGACGCTGGGCGGCACCGGCAAGGCCGGCGGCGACCGCCATCCCAAGATCCGCTACGGCGTGCTGATCGGCGCCGGCGCCAAGATCCTCGGCAACATCGAGATCGGCCATTGCTCGAAGATCGCCGCCGGGTCGGTGGTGCTGTCGCCGGTACCGCACAACAAGACGGTTGCCGGCGTGCCGGCCCGCGTCGTCGGCGAGACCGGCTGCGACCAGCCCTCGCGGCAGATGGACCAGCTGTTGCCATCGCAGACGATGGACCACGTCGTCAGCTTCGACATCTGAGCGCTCGGGCAGGGGCTTGGGCAAGGGCTTGTCGCGTCGGACCAACTATCGATGTCGGCGCCGCCCCTCATCTGCCTGCCGGCATCTTCTCCCCGTATAGTGACGGGGAGAAGGGGCTGACCGTAGCGTCGGCGCCCTTTCAGCAACGCTGGAGATTGGCGAAATCCTTTGTGAAGGCGTTCCTTCTCCCCGTCACTATACCTATCGGATTCACACATTTTGCAGATTGAGTTTGGTTCCGTACTTGATGGCGTGGAATTCGGCGAGGCCGATGCGCATGACCTTGGGGCCTGGCTTGCCGTAGTAGCCTGTCCAGCCGCCGAGGCGGGCGATGGCCCAGGCCGCGAAGGCTAGAGAGCCTTTGGGGTGAGGATTGCGTTGTCGTTCGGTCTTGCCTTCGAGCTTGGCTGAGACGGCTTCGAGGATGGGTCGGTCGTCGGGATCGAAAGCATCGCTGAGCCGCTGATCGGTGTTGCCGTCGCGAGCCTGGACGAGCTGCTTGATGGTGACGGCGGCGACGC